>JADGQN010000141.1 GCA_017881765.1 Syntrophobacterales bacterium
GCTTCTCTGAATACCGGTGTTCATGTAACCTTCGTTGTCGTAGGTTATGAATATGATGTTCTCGTTTCTTTCCGCCGCCCCTGAAAGCGGCTGGAATCCCACGTCCGTGGCGCAGCCGTCACCGACAAACGCCACGCACCTGACATCTCTGCCCATTTTTTTGTGATATCTCTTGACGCCGGTCATGGTAGAGGGTACCGTCGTCATGTTCGACATATGGCTGGGAATGCGAACCATAGCCCTGATCCCCATCCCATTGATCACGTTGGTGGCACATCCGGGAGCTCCGAACAGATACGTATCTTTCCCCATAACCCTGAGCACGAATCGCAGCGTTGTTTCCGCCGGACAGCCCACGCACAGGGAAGATCCCATGAGCAACGGGTCTTCCTGAAACTGCTCAACAATGGGGCGTGCCTTCATGAAAGAAATTGCGTGAGCGGGACATGCCTCTGTACACTGGGGATCACCGTCACAGAGGTCGCATTTTGATGCCTTCTTTGAGCCTGCAGGGAAATCAATCCCCCCATAAGGGCAGGCACAATCGCAAAGGCCGCACCCGAGACACTTTGTCTCCTGAATCCGGATGATCCCATCCGTCACGCTCTTGGTAATCGCTCCCGTGGGGCAGACGTCGAGACAGGCCGGTTCAGAACACTGGTTACAGGTGTTGGCTATATGAACACCGATCCCGGGAATATGAGCCTCACGGATGCCGGTTCCTCCCGAGCCTCTGCCCTGCTTCACTTCAGCGCATCGCGTGCGACACGCCACGCAATCGGGCGGGCATAGATTCTCTGCAATGCTTAACGTGTCATAGAAACTCTTCATCTCCCTGGCCTCTCTTCAGCGAATATTAGGAAAAGGATAAAACAGGTTAAGGTAAGGACTAAAGCGAAGGTTGAGGGGAACACAACTTACAAGCTTTTTCATCTCGACCAGCCCATCTTTCGTTCCTCAACCTGGACTTTGTCCCTCGTGCATTTTAATCTCAACCTTCGTTCTCGTTCTTTCCTCAACCTTTGCCTTAGTTCTTACCTGTTCTTGTGCTACTCCTCGATGGAGATCGTTTCTCTCTTCTCCGCTTCACGCATGAGCCACAGGCTCGCCTCCCGGGGTGCTTTAATGAGGCGTTCCTTATGTGGACCAATCTCCACCCTCCTCCTGATCAGGTATTGAAAAACCCCGGCGTCCACATCCGTATCGAGGAAGGTCGCCCCCTGAAGCCTGCCGTCTCTATAAATGATCTTTTTGTATGTCTGCGTGCTGTCATCCTCTTCCACAACCGCCTCATCGCCTTCCGCGGGGGCCGCTTTCCCGACGGAGACCGCGCGGTGGCCAAAAAAATTGAACGTGTTCATCGGCAGCCAGCCTTCATACTCCTTTTTCTCACCTGCCATATTGCTGCCCGCAATCTTCCCTTGCTCAGCGGCATTCGGCAGGATGGGGTTCAAGCCATGCTCCCCGGTCAGAAAACTCTTAGCCGAAGCAACATCTCCAGCGGCGAATACATGTTGCAGGCTCGTTCTCATCTCGCTGTCGACCAGTACGCCGCCATTAATCTTTATGCCGCTTTCTTTCAAGAAAGCAGTGCGGGGTTTAACCCCGGTTGCGACCAAAAGCAGATCGGCTTGCAGGCGTTCTCCGTCCTCCAGGAGTACTTCAACCGAGCGCTTCTTCCAAGCCACTTCCGTTGCCCTACGGCCGGTAAAAAACGTTACGCCGTGTTTCTCCAGGACACGCTGAATGATGCCTGAAGCATCCTTGTCAAAGTAAGCAGGAAGAATGCGGGGGAGCATCTCCACGACCTGCACCCGTATGCCACGCTCAGCCAGGCACTCAGCCACGTGCATGCCGATCAGCCCGGCGCCCAGGATAATAGCCGTTTGACTTCCTTTCATCTTTGTCATCAGCTCTCTGGCATGATCCAGAGTCCTCAGCTGTAAAACCTGTTCGTTGTTCAAGCCCGGGATGGAAGGAAAAAGAGGCTCACTGCCCGTTGCGATCAGGAGAGAATCAAAGGATTCCCGTTCGTGAGAATCATAAAGGATCTCTCCCTTCTCTGTATCGAGACGCTCAACCCGCTTGCCCCTGACCCACACGGCTTTCATCCGGTCGAAGAAATCCTCCATCACCATGGAGATCTCGGATTCCGTTATCCTTCCTGAAATGAGGTAGGGGAGCGACGTAGGGGAATAGGGAAGGTGCGGTTCCATCGTGACGAGTTTAATCTCATCCTCGGCGCTCACCTTTCTCATCTGCTTCAAGGCGGCGAGAGCTGCAGTGCCGCATCCGATAATCACATGTTTTTTCTTTTCCAAATCCCCTCTCCTTCTAAATCTATTCCATCTACTCTAATGACAGCCAGGTCACGGGCGACTGCTTTTCTCCTCTGGCCGCCGCGCAAGTCCTGTCGATGACGCGTTCCACATGAGAAGCCGTAATATCGGCGCCTCCCAGGCCTCCTATGAAATCGAGCAGCAGGGGAGCCGGCGTGTCCAGATCGCTCAAAAGGGTTTTCAGTTCCACGAAGTTGTGACCGCAGTTCCAGGCATAGCAGACGCTCCGATCGATCACCCCGATGGCCTTTTTCCCGTTGAGGGCTTTGATCAGCCGTTCCCTCGGGCTGGGACGGAACATGCGTATCTTAATGAGGCCCACCTTCAGTCCCTCTTCGCGTTTCTTGTCCACCACCACTTTTGCCGTTCCTGTGGAGCAGCCCATGGAGACAATGACGACCTCCGCGTCTTCTGTCCTGTACTCCTCGATCTGGCCTCCATAACTTCGGCCGAATTGACGACCGAATTCCCTGTCGATCTCGTCGAATTTTCCCTTTGCCCGCTGGTGTGCTGCACAGGCTTTGTACCGGTATTCGGTGAAAAGCTCTGCCGGGACCGTATAGCTCGAAAAAACCATCGGATCATCAAGCGTCCATTTGAGCCTTTGCATGTTCTTCAGGGGCGCAAGGAACTCGTCCACCTCTTCCTGCCGCGGGATTTCCACCCGCTGCGAATGATGCGAAAGAAAAAATCCCTCGTAGCAGACATTGACCGGCAGCTGAACGTCTGAATCCTCCGCCAGCCGGTAGGCCATAACCATCGAGTCAAGGATCTCCTGGCAGGATTCCATGTAGATCTGGATCCAGCCATGATCCTTCACCAGGACGGCATCTTGCTGCCCTGCCACGACGCCATGGGGGCTCACCTGCTCCCTCATGCCGATAGCCATCACAATAGGAAACCTGTTTCCGGCGGCAAGAAGATAGGCGTCATTCATAAACGATAAGCCTTGCGACGAGCTCGCCGTGAACGTCCTTCCGCCGGCTGCGCACGCCCCCAGAAGGACGCCCATGGCTGAATTTTCTCCTTCGGGCTCAACCATTTCCGCGGCCAGTAAGCCTTCGGCTTCGAATTTGTAAAGCGTTTCCAGCAAAGGTGTCTGGGGAGTGATAGGATAAGAGGCGATGACATCCGGCCTGGACAAAAGGACCCCGTATGCCCCCGCGCGATTCCCATCCAGCACTCTCGTTTGACCCCTTAAATCCATCGTTGACATCAGATCTCCTCTCTTACCAGCATGATTGCCTTGGCCGGACAGACCCTGGCGCAGACCCCGCAGCCTTTGCAATAATCAAGATCCGCCGAAAAATAATGTCCCGTTTCCTTCCTGCAGCCGGAAGGACAGAAAATAAAGCACCAGCCGCACTGACGACATTTTTCACTTCTGGTAACCGGCCTTTGCGACCGCCATTCCCCTGTCTTGACATCAAGCGGCTCCTTCGGCGTTGACCAGGGTGCTTCAAATTTGCTTATGAATTTCATTGCTATCCCTGGGGCTCGCGTCGCCCCCTCCGGCGGCCAAGCCGCCAGAGCCTCCCTCCACCCTCCAGCCGCTTCGCGGCTGCGGGTACCCGGCTCGCCGTGCTCACTAGATAGATTCTTTGCGGGCGGCGGGCCAATAGAGGCGCGTTTTTTTAGTACCACGGGCTTGCCCGTGGGAATCTATCTACTCCTTGGCCGATATGGCGACAGTCTCATAACCTCGCCTTACCAGGTCCTGATTTTTCTTAAGCAGGCTTCCCTCGAAATTCATATCCAGACTCGACAGCACCGATTCGAGCTTAACCCAACCCGTAACCCTTGCGATCACTCCGAGCATACAGGTATTGACAATCGCCCTTCCGATCTCGTGGATGGCCAGAGCAGAGGCATCGATAAGGCCGAGAACCTTGAGCGCATCAGGCCAGGTTTCCAGCTTCTGCTTCGGCGTGTTTATGATTGCTATGCCATCGCCCTTCAAGCCTTTGAAAATCTCCTGCGACCTTCCTATGAAAGGGTCCAGGCACATAACGCAATCCGGATCGTAGATTTGATGGGTCTCCCTGATCGGTTTGTCGTCACACCGCAGGAAGGCAGCTACCGGCGCCCCTCGTCGCTCAGCCCCGAACGTCGGGAATGAAGAGGCATACTTGCCTTCAAGGACAAAAGCGTATGCGAGCATTTCAGCGCCCATCACCACCCCTTGCCCTCCCCTGCCATGTAACCGTATCTCTTTCATCTTCTTCTTAATCCTCCCGACCGATGCATTGACAACTCCTCGTTGTTGGGTTCCTCGACTCGCACCTCGCGACCCGAAGCCCGCAACACGCATCTCTACGTAATTCCGTTCGAATTCTCAAACTCCTTCTGAGTCTTTCTCTTTGCGTGATCGATATGAGCATTCAAAGCTCTTCTCGCGCTTCGATAGTCCTTCATCTTCAGGAAGCTCACGATCTTCTGGTGGTATTTGAGAGATTCCGCGGCCAACTCGCGATCCAGCTTTGTGCGGTTTCTAAATCTGTGCATCTCCTTCCGCAGAGTGTCGGCCATTCTCATTAGCCGCTCGCTGTGACTCAAAGCACACAAGATCTGATGAAACTCAGCATCCAATTGGATAAATAAATCAGACTTGTATTCTCTCAGGGCCTTCTCAGCCCTTTTCAAATTTGCTTCCAGCCTGTTTATGTCATCTGCTCCTATACGGTCGATTGCCTTCTTTAACGCAAGTGTCTCGACTGTCTTTCTAATCACCGAGATCTCTTCAAGGTCCTCAATATCCGTATCGACAATCTGGTATCCTACTTTATCGATAGCGGTGATCAGCAGCTCTCTTTCAAGCGCGTGAAGCGCCTCCCTCACAGGAGTCCTGCTTATCCCCGTTTCCTCCGCGATCCTCGACTCATATAATTTTGTTCCCTTCGGAATAGCGCCGGTGAGAATCGCATCTTTCAATCTTTCGTATACGATCTTTCTCAGATGGGGCTGTTTTTTGATTTTGAAGTTAAGAATTTGCTGTTTCATGGGGTGCTGAATCTAGGGTACCGTATTTTTGTGATGCTGTCAAAAGATTCCGGTAAAGGGACCGGGCCTCTGGCCCTTGAGGACCGCGGGCAAGGCCCGCTTGAGGATCGCCATCTGCGGTGGCTTGAGGACTGGCCTTCGGCCTTGAGACACTTGCCTAAAGCGGAAGCGTTCCTCGAGGAAACGAAGTTTCCGGTCCTCGAGCAGCCGTGAGCTGCGGTCCTCAAACGCAGTGCTCCTCAAGCGAAGCGGTCGGCCTTGGTTACTCTTGACAGCCCTTTTTTGTTGGGGTACAGTATCCCAAGTAACATCCCTCCACCATTCAAAAGCGAGGTACGATATCCAGATGATTGAAATCAAATTTTTCGGCAGGGGAGGACAGGGAGCGGTCATCGCATCCCAGATCCTCGCAAAGGTTTTTTTTGTAATGGGAAAGTACCCGCAGTGCTTCTCCGTCTTTGGCGGAGAGAGGCGGGGGGCGCCAGTCGCGAGTTTCTTAAGGGTGGATGATAAGAAAATTCTTCTCAAGTGCGAGATAACGGCACCGGACGAAATGATCTACCTGGCACCGGACCTCGTCGACGAAAAGGAGATTCAATCAGTGCTGAAGCCCGGAGGCCTCATCCTCATCAACAATGCCCTTACCGATAACGATTTCCGTGCATTGAGAAAGTTTCGTCTTGCCCTTGTGGATGCGCTCGCCATCGCTGAGGAGATGGGTATGGGGGCTACGATCAATACCGCAATACTGGGCGCTTACGCCAAGGCAAGCAAGGCCGTACCCATGGACCTGCTGGAGCAGGTGATCAAAGAGACCGTTCCCGCGAAGGTCTCAGCCAATGTGGCCGCGGCAAAACGGGCTTATGAATTGACGGAACTCTTCTATTGATTTGACCATCATATAAGGAGTGGATAGATGAGCCATCGCACCATACGCATCGAAGATATAGAACCGATAATCCCCTTCTCCAGAGGCACCACCGAGGTTTTTTTCACCGGACACTGGAGCAGCAAGAAACCCGTTTACACGGAGAAGACATCGCCGTGCCGTGGGGGATGCCCCATAGGAAACGATATCGCCCGGGCGTTTCACCAAGCCTCCCTGGGCAATTACGACGATGCTTTGCGTATCTACCGGCAGGATAATCCGCTGCCCGGCGTGTGCGGCAGGGTCTGCTATCACCCATGCGAATCAGAATGCAACCGGAAAGAATTCGATGAAGCGATCAACATCCGCGGCTTCGAACGCGCGCTCGCCGATCATGGCAAGGTCGACGTGAAGCGGGAAGCTCCTACCCGGGTAAGGAAGGAAAAAGTCGCGGTGATCGGCTCAGGTCCGGCTGGTTTGAGCGCCGCCTATCATCTGGCCCGGCTCGGCTACCCGGTTACGATTTTCGAGGCCCTTCCGGAAGCGGGAGGCATGCTGCAATACGGCATTCCCGAGTACCGTCTGCCCAAGGAAGTAGTCCGGAAGGAGATAGGCTACATAGAGCAACTGGGGGTGCGGATAAAGACCGGGGTAAAGGTAGGCAAAGACATCTCTTTCGCCGAGATCAGGAATAGCCATCAGGCGGTCTTTATTGCCGCGGGTGCCCATGGCGGAGTACGCCTTGGTGTCGAAGGAGAGGAGCTTCCGGGTGTGATAGAGGGGATACGCTTCCTCCGGAGCGTCAACCTCGGCGAAAAAGTAAAGGTCGGCAAGAAAGTGGCTGTGATCGGAGGCGGAAATACGGCCGTTGATTGCGCCCGGACAGCAAGACGGAAAGGCGCGAAAGACGTAACCATCATATACCGCCGTTCGCGCGCGGAGATGCCGGCCCTGCCTGAAGACGTGGCTGCCGTGGAACGGGAAGGTATCAAGATCGATTTCCTGGCTGCCCCGAAAAGGTTGATTAGCGATGGCGGGCGTCTTTCAGGGATTGAATGTCTCCGCATTGCCCTCGGCGCCCCGGATGAAAGCGGCAGACCCCAGCCGGTTCCCGTCAAGGGATCTGAGTTCGTCGTGCCGATCGACACCGTCATTGCCGCGATAGGACAGGCTCCCGATCTGGAGTTCGCGGGCGACCTCGGGCTCAGGCTGAGCAGGAGGGGCGTGATCGAGATCTCGCCGGAGAGCGCGGCAACGAACATCGAGGGAATCTTTGCCGGGGGAGACAGTGCAGGCGTAAAAGCCTTTGTGGCGGACGCCATCGCCAGCGGCAAGATGGGCGCCCTGGCCGTCCACTGTTACATCGAACGGAAGAATGTGGGGGAAGAGTTTCAGAGCCACCAAATCGGCGACAGCCCTTCCTTCTCCTTCCAGCGTTTCATGAATCCGGACGAATACCCGGTTGACGTGAAGAAAGTCGTCCCCTATGAGAAGATCAATACCCTTTGCTTCTCTCACGGCGCACGTGCGAACAATCCTGACGCGTTGACGCCGAAAGAAAGCGTAAAGAGCTTTAAGGAGGTTACGGGCGGCATCGACCCGTCACAGATGGCAGCCGAAATCAACCGTTGCTTTAAGTGCGGGACCTGCACCGACTGCGATCTCTGCTTTTTGCTCTGCCCTGACATTTCTCTGTTGAAGGCCGGTAAGAAAGGGTATACGGTGAAGATGGACTACTGCAAGGGCTGCGGCATCTGCGCTACCAGTTGCCCGAGAAACGTTATAGAAATAACAGGAGCCAGCAAATGAAACAACTTCTTCAAGGCAATTATGCAGTGGCCGAAGCGGTCCGGCTCGCCCGGGTGCAGGTTGTAGCCGCCTACCCCATCACGCCGCAGACGCCGATCTACGAAAAGCTCTCCGATATGGAGCTCGAAGGGAAGTTGACGGGCGTCATGATGCGGACCGAATCGGAACATTCGGCCATGGCCGCCTGTATCGCTGCTTCCCTCACGGGCGTACGCACCTTTACGGCTACCGCCTCTCAAGGCCTGGCCCTCATGCACGAGATGCTTCACTTTGCCTCCGGGAACAGGGTGCCGATAGTCATGTGCAACGTGAACCGCGTGGTTGCCGTTCCCTGGGCCTTCGGCAGCGACCAGTCGGACAGCCTCTCCCAGCGGGACACGGGCTGGATGCAGTTTTATTGCGAGGACGCCCAGGAGGCACTCGACACCGTTATCCAGGCTTACAAGATCGCCGAACAGTCCCTCTTTCCCGTGATCGTCGCGATAGACGGCTTTTTCACCTCCCATTTCATGGAACCGATCGAGATCCCGGACCAGGCGACCGTGGACGCCTTTCTGCCGCCGTTCAGCATCCCGACAAGGTTCAACATAGAGGATCCCGCCTTCATTTCGAACGTGGTAAGTCCCGAGCAGTACATGGCCTACCGGGAGAGAAGTTTTGCGGACATGGAGAAGACGCGGCCGATCATAAGAGAGGCGAACAGAGAATACCAGGAGATCGTCGGCAGGGGCTACGATGCAGTGCAGGCCGTTGATACGGAGGGCGCAGAGATCGTCCTCGTCACGAGCGGCGCCATGACAAGCACCGCACGGGTGGCAATAGAGTCTCTGCGGGCCAAGGGCTATAAGGCGGGGCTCCTCAAGATAAAGGCGTTCAGGCCCTTCCCGACTGAGGAAGTGCAGGAAGCGTTGAAAAACGTTCCCAAAGTTGCGGTCCTCGACCGGAACATATCGCTCGGCAAAGAGGGCATATTCTGCCACGAGCTGAAGTCAGCGCTCTACCCGCTTGAGCGCCGCCCCACGGTGACCGGCTATATTGCGGGTATCTGCGGCGCGGATGTCTCACCGGAGATGATCGAAGATATGGTAATCGAGGCCCTGAAACAGGATAAGCCGACAGATTTACCTGTATGGGTAAGGAGGGAAACATGGCTACAGAAGCGTTAACGGAAAAAGAATATATGCGGTCAGGCCACATGGGTTGCCCCGGCTGCGGCCTGGCAAGTACCATACGCCTCGTCATGAAGGTGCTGGGAAAGAATACGATCGTTGTCATGATCCCCTCATGTGTCGGCCCTATCAGCGCGAACTACCCGAACAGCGTATTCGACGTGCCCTGCTTCCATTCAGCATTCGAGATCGCCGCACCCACGGCGGCCGGTATAGCCGCCGCGCTCAAAGTCCAGGGCCGCGACGACATCATCCCGGTGGCATTCGCCGGCGATGGCGGCACGTTCGACATAGGCCTTCAGTCCCTTTCGGGCGCAGCGGACCGCGACGACAACTTCATCTATATCTGCCTCGACAACGAGGCTTACATGAATACCGGCATCCAATCGAGCTCTTCTACGCCTCAGAATGTCTGGACCATGACCACGCCGGGCGGGAGGCAGGGCAAAAAGAAGAAGTTCATGCAGATCATCGCGGCCCACAGGATGCCCTACGCGGCGACCGCCTCCTTCGGCCATCCGCACGACCTTATGGCCAAGGTAGAAAGGGCGAAGGGGTTCAAAGGCACACGCTTCATCCATACCTTGACGCCCTGCCCTACAGGCTGGAGAATGGCTGAGGACCTTTCGGCGAAATCAGCCATGCTGGCCGTGGAGACAAAGATCTTTCCGCTTTACGAGATCATAAACGGGACGGAGTACCGGATCACCCATGAGCCTCAAGGCTTGCCCGTCAGCGAATATACGAAGATCCAGGGCAGATACCGCCATTTCACAGGCGAAGACGTGACCCGTCTTCAGAAGCAGGTGGACGAAGACTGGGAGCGCCTGGTAGCGCAGACAAAAGGCATATGCTAGACACTAAGGAGTGCACAAGCAAGGCCCCCTCACCCTCGCCCTCTCCCTCCAGGGGAGAGGGTTGTAGTATTTCCCCGCCCTTGAGGGGAGGGGATGAAGGGGAGGGTGATGTATGTGGC
>JADGQN010000142.1 GCA_017881765.1 Syntrophobacterales bacterium
GAGATGACTTGGTAGACAGTCGCGCCTCTTGATGAGAATTGTCAAAATGCTGAAGAAGAAATCGAGTTGCCCAATTCTTTACGCTCCAGTGATCGACAATCATTTCTTCGCCTGTTCAAAAATCAGAAAATACTGGTTCGGCAGAAAGGCGTGCTCCTGGATCAGCGTGTAGTCGACGCGATTCAACTCGGCTTTTATGCCGTCTGACGTGCTGCGCGCGCTTTTAGGAGGGCCGTCCGGCGAATCCATACGAAAGTCTATGATCGCGATACGTCCGCCCGGTTTGAGCGAATCGTGCAGCGTGCGGAAGTAGCGATCGCGATCCTCGATGTGATGGTACGTGTCTACCATGAGGATAAGGTCCACTTTTTCGGGCAGGAGTGGATCGCCGGGCGCACCTGTCACGGCGATGAGATTTTTCAGTCCCTCGCGTTTTGCACGCTCGGCAAGGTACTTTACCATGTCGGGCTCGATGTCCACACCGTAAACCCGGCCCTTTGGAACCATGTGGGCTAGGCGCACGGAGAAGTAACCCGTGCCGGAACCAATGTCCGCGATGACAGCGTCGGGTTTGAGTGCGAGCGCTTGGATCACTTCGTGGGGCTTTTGCCATGCGTCACGCTTCGGATCATCGAACTCCTGAGCCCATTGCTCCGCGCCCCCAAAGCTATGTTGATGGGTTTGGTGAGACTGTGCCGCTACGGGTGCTGTCGATAATAAGGCATAACTCAACGCAATGAAGAACGTGGGGAATAGTGAGGCTCGAATCATTTCTTGTCTCCGTGTAGTAGTTGACTCTAAGTTAGATAAATCAAACCCCGCCGAATAGTGTCATCAAGGACGTCCGTGACGCTTCGGCACAAGACTACTTCTCTCCCACGAGAAGCCCGAACTCCTTCAGGATGGGGAGGGCAATGATTTCGCTGCTCCTGATTGACGCCTTCAAGAACTCAGGGTCTCCATAGACGGGCTCCTCGCCGAGGATTTCGAGGCCCTTCTTGAACTCAGGGTCGTCGTAGATCTTCTTCATGGCATCGACGAGCGTCTTTTTGATTGGTTCCGGTGTATCCTTGTGGATGTACAGACCCACATAGGTTGGAAGCTTTGCCACTTCGGGAAAACCTAGTTCCACGGCGCACGGTACGTTGGGAAGATTGCTGAACCGATGCCCTCCCACCGTTACGAGATAGCGTACTTGCCCTGACTTGACGTGGTCGGCCACCGCCCCGTACACCATGAACGATGCGTCCGTATGGCCGCCGAGCAGGGAGGTGAGCATTTCGGCGCTGCCCTTGAATGGAATGTCCGTTGTCTCTACGCCTGCTTTTCTGAAGAGCAGAAGCCCGTACATATGCTGGGAGTTACCTCGCCCCGTGTGAGACCACCTGAGGCTGCCCGGGTTCTTTTTTGCATAATCGAGCACGTCCTTCAATGTCTTCCAGGGCGAGTTGCCTTTGACAATTAATCCGTTCCTGTATTCGACGAAGTTGGCTATAGGGACCAGGTCGTAAGCGTTGAACGGTACCTTCTGCGTCTTGGTTGTCATGGCAAAGAAAAAATTGGTCGTCATCATCATTTTGTACCCATCGGGCTTGGCGCTGATCACATCGGCTGCGGCCACGCTGCCTCCGGCGCCGGGCTTGGAGACCACGACCATGGACTGCCCCAGGTACTTTGGCGCAAGGTTTGCGACCAGGCGGGAAAGGAGGTCACTCGTTGCGCCAGGGGTGTATGGGATGACGATTTCAATCGGTTTTGTCGGATACACATCCTTGCCGGCCGCGTGTACGTTCACAGCTACAGCAAGCACGCCCAGGAGAACCGCCATCGTCACTCTTTTCATGAGAACACCTCCCTTCTTAATCCCTTGGCTCGGCGAGTTTACCTGTCATATTCTCCGCTGCGCAACCAGCGTACATAATCCCGGTATCGGCGTCAAGATCGTACTCCAGCTCTAACCGGAGGTCGTTGAGCGGTCTGTCCGGGTTGAGAAGCATGCAGACACTCTCGCTCACTTCTTGAAGAGTTGAAAAGGCAGCTTCGAGAGACGTTCCGGAGCACCATCGGTCACGATGACGGTGTCACCGATGATATGACCCCCTACTTCTCTCGTGTCGTACGGGTACTCTGCCCATGGATGATTCACGAAGTACATGCCGGGCCTGAACAGGGTATTCGGCGGGATGCGCTCCGTGATCTGGAGACCCATGTGCTGGAGCACGATCTTGAGGTAGTAGCCTCTCTTCGCCGCCAATTCCTGGGCTTTCTGTTCCAGCGCGGCCAGACTGTTCCCGGTCCTCAATTCCCTATTTGCCAGGTCGTAAACCTCCACCTGCACGTCGTACGCCCGCTTGAAGTCATCCGAAGGCTCCCCCAGCACGATTGCCCGGCATAACTGAATCCAATAGCCGGCGTAAGAGGGGGTGATCTCGTTGAAGATGATGTCGCCCTTCTGAAGCCGCCTGTTCATCGGCCCGTAGATGAAGCCGATACCCTTATCAGGCCACGGGCCTGAACAGTATAGCGAGAATGAGGGTGGCTCGGCCCCCGCCAGGGTCATGGCGCGCTCGCACGCGGACCAGACATCCCGGTCGTCTGCCCCAACGTCCGCCGTCTCGAACATTGCCTTGAACCCTATGTCTGCGAGATCCGCGGCCTTCCTGACAAACTCCAGCTCCGCAGGGCTCTTGACGAGTCTTACCAGGAGCAGGATATCCGTCGCGTCCACAAACGTCGCCTGCGGCAATTCTCTCATCAGCCCCACATATGTCTGCGCGGCATCACCCTCATATCCACAACGCCCAGCGTGCCCTTGTCCAGGCCAAGGCGCCTGATCTCGGCCGCCATGTCTTTTGCATAGTCCCTCTCGTTCGACATTTTGACCGGGATCCAGGAGATGCGTGTGGCCCAGTCGTAATGGGCGGAGCTCCAGGCGTAGAGGAGCGGATCGCCTGCGAGTGGAAAGGTGATGTATTCATCGTCAAACCACTGGGCATAGTTAGAGATGTAGCGGATATTTGCCCTTCCGGCTCCATAGTTCGAATGCATGCCGGGGACAATCAGGCAGTCTATCTTTCTGAAGGCCATCAGCTCACGAATGGCGCCGTGTCTTCTTGCCTTTTCCTCGATCGGGGCTAAGGGAATATCCCAGGCCATTTTCTTCATAAGTTCTCCTTTACGACACGCACCTACTTGATCGAGAAATCCGTGGCCATTGTTGCAGACCGGAAGGGAGTTGTCAATCAATTTTTAGATGCTGCGGCAGTCCCGTGAAAAGGCCATTTGAGTCGAATAATACCAATTTGCATTCAAGTTGGACGACCCGGCCTTCGGCCGGGTACCCCGGGCGGCAGCGAGGAGCCCCACCCGCAAGCGGGTACCCGGGCGTATCTGGGGGTGCGTCGAGGAGAGCGATAGCGCTAGCGAAGCATCCTGGAAGGAAGCGTCCTGTAAGGACGCAGCGACAACGAAGGTATACACTTGAAGGCAAATTGGTAAAAGCCGTGGAAATGGTGTACCCAAAAAGCTAATGGGTCAAGGGCGGTAACGAACCCGATCTCCGCTATGACCGTGGAAGGCCAGGAGGAGGTTAAGAAGCAGGTTGAGTGAAGAGGTCCTGCAGCGCTCTCTTCCACCTACCTACGAGTGGTGAATCGGCAGTTTCTTGTCTCAGTTCAGCATTTTCAATTGAAAGGACCATAGCTACCTGAGTCAAAGCCTGGTCCTTGCCTTGCCCAGCCGCCGTATAGTCTACGCCATTTCCTTTTTCACCAAAGGTTTCATAACAATTCAGTAATGCCAATTTCATTTGTAATCTCGGCTCATGCCGTCTCACTGTATCCGGTAAAGAGAGTGATGGTGATATGTTTCCGCAATTTGAGCACCTTGGTGCGGGAGTTATCGCGTTATGACGAGCATGACCTCATCTGTATTATCTCTTGGGCGATACGCACTTCACCGCCCATTAACCTTTCTGGTCAAAATAGCGATAAATCGGATAGAACGGACGAATTAATTGTGAAAACGCTAGCGTCTATAGGTGCCGCAGCCCTCGTGCTCCTCATTCTCCTCTACGCAAATGGGTACTTCCGGAGCACCGACCGCATGAAGGGGCGAAGTCAGTTCCACAGCACAGGACAAGGGATATCTGAATCGGATCCCAATCGGCAGCGCATAGAAAAGGAAGAAGAGCGGTTGCGTATGGTGCGAGAGGCTGAGCAGCAGCGTATAACGCAAGAAGAAGAGCGGCTGCGCAATGCACGAGAGGCTGAGCGGCAGAGGCTGGCACGAGAAGAATCCGAGCGGCAGCGCGTGGCACGAGAACGAGTTGACTCTGAGAAGCAGCGCGTTGCACAAGAAGCCGAGCGCCAGCACAAAGTACAACAAGGAGTTGAGGCCGAGCGCCAGCACAAAGCACAAGAAGAAGAGCGGCAGCCTATAGCACAAGAAGAAGCCGAGAAGAAGAAACGTGACGACGACCTCAAACAGTGCCTTCAGGCGGCCGAAGAGGCCTATTCTGCCAATTGGGACAGGGCGTGCAGACAGATTGACGGCCCTCCCAAGTGCATACTTCCGCCATTGGTATTAGCCCGTTTTGATGGACCTCGCCGAGACGCGAGAGATGAATGCGCTAAGCTATATCCTGTAAAGTAGCCCAGAACCAATCCGTCACCCATTCACCATATCTGAGGCAGGACAGCACGATAGCTGAAGGCAAGTAAACGTTGAAGATTGCCATTTATAACACGCGATTCCGGGAGTGGGTCGGATTTTCACGCTTCCGGGAAGCTCATCAAGCCCTTCATCCACTTATTCATCGCGCTCTCTTGTGTTACAATGTGAGAAACAACGAAAAACCATCAAGGAGGAGGCGGTATGACCAGAACATGTCGGGTTTCGAGAATGATGAGCATTGGCCTTTTTTCAAGCGGCATTCTGTTTTTCACAGTCTTTTCTCTCTTTCCCCTCTCGGGAACCGCATGGTCGCAGGTGGCCTTTACCCCGAAAGCGACCACTGCACAGGAGGCGGTCGATTTCGTGGTCATGGCAAACAGGATCCTCGTCCTCGAACACATCTTCGACGCCTTCGGCCACGTGAGCGCGAGAAACCCGGAGAACCCGAAGACTTTTTTTGTGGCGAGGGCCGTTGCGCCGGAGCTAGTCACGGCAAAGGACATCTTGGAAGTGGATCTTGACGGGAACGTGGTCACAAAGAGTACGATCAGGCCTTACGCGGAGCGAATCATTCACGCGGCCATCTACAAGGCGCGGCCAGACGTGCATTCCGTGATCCACGCTCATCCCGCCCCGATCATCGCATTCTCCGTCGCGAGCGTTCCGCTCAAACCTGTGACAAACGGAGGGTCCAGGTTCTATCCGAGTGTACCCGTCTATGATGAGTACGATTTCACGTCGCCCGGGAACACGGGGATGCTGGTAACGACTAAGGACCAAGGCGACCGCCTGGCCAAACGCCTCGGGTCGGGGCTGGCCGTGCTGATGCGCGGACATGGCTACACCGTTGTCGGGTCGGACGTCCCCAGTGCCGTGAGCAACGCGATCTCGTTACGGGATAACGCGGTCATCACGATGATGGCCCTGCAACTGGGTACCCCCAAGTACATAAGCAAGGAGGAGGCCCAAGATGCAAACAAGGGAAGCGCGTACCTCGATCGCCCTTGGAACGCATGGGTGCAAAGGGTGAAGGCTGCAATGCCCGACATGCGATAGGCAGGAGTCACAATACGGGCGTGAGGAGATACACTCCCACGTCCTTTATCTGACCGCCTCCACCTCAAGTCTCACCATGCCTACACGGAAGAATCCCTCCTCGTCAGGAGGGTATCGGCTTTCATAGGTAGCGACGAGTTCTTCGACGAATCGCTCCTGGAGATCCGCCGGCAGTCTCTGAAGATAGGGATGCCAGGTCGTCCTAATCCATCCTGAAAAGCCCTCTTGTCCCTTGTGTAACATCGTTTTAGGAAATAGCTCGATGCGCTTCACGGTAAGGCCCGCTGCCTTAATCAGTTTCTTGTATTCGTCATCGCTGAAGAACGTGTAAGGGAAGGAGAAATCGTGGAAGTAGGCACGCCATTGTTCCTGCCGTATCATTCCGTTCACTACTTCCACCACGTCGGACGCATTTCCTTTTCCTGCCATCTGGAGCAGCATCTTTCCCGATGGCCTCAGACTTTGTCTGATTCTCGTGAGCACAGAGGCATGATCAGCTACCCAGTGCAACGTTGCATTTGAAAAGACCATATCAAACTCCCGGGCGAAGGACATCTGCCGCACATCAACACACTGAAAGGCAAGATTCACGAATTTGTCCATGAAGGTATCTTTGGCAAAAGCGATCATTTCCGGCGAGCTGTCGATGCCGAGGACAGAGCCCTGTGGAAGGGAAGAGGCCAGTTCCGCAGTGACCTTTCCATCTCCGCATCCGATATCCAGCACCCTCTCGGTTCCTCTTAGGTTGAGTTTCGCTATCAGCTCCAGAGCCCATTTCGCCTGTTCGGATGAATGGCGTGAATACTCCTCTGGATTCCAATGATACATACCCATTTCCTTACCGTAACCCAGTCTGGCTTCTAATATCGCACAGCGTGGGGATAAGGTAAAGTAGCGCGACCGCCCGATTATTTCTATGCAGCATTGCCGTCTGAAAGCTGTAAGACCTTTGAGAATTTAAGCTATGAAGCTTCCAGGAAGGAGGAGGTGCCTCGCCCACCCACGAGGCATGGATATGAACCAACTATTACGCGTAATAATTATGTGACGTAATGCCGGAGGTCATTTCTTCAATTTCTTAGCGATATACAAGCGAAGCGGACAATCACAGAAACGTACACTTGCGTAAGATAACAGAAACGCGCATTCTTCTGAACTCTCGTCAAAACACTCAAGATACGGTTCTAATCCTATATCTTTCGCTCTACAGAGATTACTAAATCCCGATTTGTAGCATATGAAATTCTTAGGGCAATCAAATTCAGAAATGAGCTGTCTAATTTCTCTCTCGTGATCCGGTTCCTTTTCTGCATCCTTTGGCATCATTGCACGTAGGTTCGCCAGTGTGACATTCAGTCCGAAAATTGTCAACGATATTTTTTGGAGGTTTTAATTCTCCGATGCGTTCGAGAGAATCTACGAGAGAGACGAGTGAGACCAAAGTTACTGGAGAAAGGGAGGAACACAGCCTGCGCGGACGAGAGCACGAGACAAAGAGCATATAAGGTGCTGGGACGGCTGGTACCTGAACCAGGCGTGTCCCATGCAGTAACCCCACAGCCCTTGCCCGTAAGCATGGGCTGTGGGCCCAATTCACCTATCAAGCACGTTCCGTAAGTCCCAGACAACGTCAAACTTTTTCAGGTAAATTTTGGTCTCTTCCGGTAACAGACACGCCCATTCGTTTCCGCATTTCCTCGCCGATTTTCCAACTCTTCCCGCGCCACAATTGTACGCCGCAGCTAAATACATACCGGCCGCCCGAGCATTCTTTCTTATGGCCGACAGTCTCTCTCTCGGCAGGTCTGCCAGGTCTGAACCGAAAAGCAGTAAAGAAGCTTTCGCCGCATTAAGATGATCAGTACAACCTAAAACAAAATCTTTCTTCAGACCTGCCTGCGGATATTTTGCTCGAAGCCGCTTGTAGGTGTCAGGCACAAGTTGGAAAAGGCCTCTGGCTCCGGCCGGCGATTTGCTGTAGGCGTACGCATCAATCGTATTTGCGCCGATAATGGTGAGCACCTCATGCACCAGGGCTATCTTGTCAGCTTCAGGGCAATTCTTAAACCTGACCGGATCGATATGCTCAATGATGGAAAGCACCAAGGCGACCTCAGGTAGCACGAGGTCGTCGTCCAGTCCGTCAAACCCAATCAAGTTTACTTTTCTTGTTTCCAGGTCTCTGCGAGCCAGTTCGATCTGCCACGCCACGTAATCAAGTCCTGCCTTGCGCACCCGCCACGTGTCGATCTCGGGGGTATAGGCCGTATATACCACTTCTGTAAAACTGTGCTTGCCGGAGCGGACCGTTGTACGTAACGCCAATACGGCCATGTTCTCCGGATAGGTTACTTCGAACGTTGAGCCAACACCATTGTTCCGGTTCTTCGTTACTTCAAAACCCTCTGTTACGCAGCCTTTGTCGGTAATTCGTACCTGCCGGATCTTCCTTTCCTTCAAATCCTCAACTGCCAGAAGAAAATTTGGCTTGATAACTTTTTCTCGCACCAGCTTCTCTCTTTTTCTGCCCTTCTTGTCAAAAGAGATGACTCTCTTTTCCTCCTTCACCAGCGAATAGCCGGCAACCTTGTCGCTTAAGAATTCCTGCCCGCGCTTGATATCGTCCCTGATATCGAAGGTAAGTGCCTCACCACCCTTACCCTTGGACTTGAAAAGAATGGTATTGTCAGAGGGTATGCTGTTTTCCAGCCGCTCCTGCTCGATTGAGTCCGAAGCCATGTTGCGGCCCGCACAAATAAGGCACAGCACCACCAGCAGGGCAGAAACTATTTTCACTCTTTTCATATTCTCCTGCTGATACTATGCAAGAGCGAGTCCAGAAAATCCTCCGCTTATCTAGTTCTCGGTTTCTTGTGCGAATAAATTACCGGAACGGGGGCACTCTTCGCTAATTCTTACCAGTCCCTTTCTATAATGCCGCGCGGACTACACAGCATTATAGCCCTTGTTACGAAAAGTGACCAGTAAATATGTTCTTGGCCGATCAGTGAAGGTCACTTAAAGCTTTATCGTAAAGCCTCTGTACGCCTAGGACTGACAAGGGTTTTAAGCATCCTCAAAATGCTGATCCCTAACTCTACAAGATAAGAGCGTTTTTGACAGCGTCATTTTTGACCTTCAGAGAGATATTGAGACATGCTAATTTTTGAATAAACCGTGTAATTATTGGGGCTTTGCGGAATGCTCTACCAATGGGCAAAATGGTATCAATCGAGCAATATCAAGAGCTGGCATCCTCCACCCCTGAGTTATTGACCGACTTTTGAACAATCAATGTGGAAAACTGCCAAGACTCATTATGCAATCGACGTCCACAGGGCGGAGTTACTTTTGTGCTGTTCGTGCGTGTTGTCTTTTTGACCCTGACTGTCACCGTTTACGCTGTGCAGAAACGACGTTGGTTTTCTTCGCCTTCAACGCGTCAAGGGTATCCCTGATCTGCTCCACTTCTGCCCGAAGCTGTGTGTTGGTTGTCTTGAGGTCCTTCGCCTCGGCAGTGACGGCGGCAAGTTGTTCTCTTGTGTCGGCTGCAGTCACCTGTGCCTTGAGCGTGTTGAGATCTTTGACAGTTGATCCGACCGCGGATTGTACGGTACTGATTCCATTGTCCAGGTAGAGAAAGCCTTTGCCTACTGCGGCTATTGCAAGAATGCCACAGCATGTCACAAGAATGTTTTGCAAAGGGATTTTACATAATCTCTTCTTCTCTGGCTTTGCTTCTTGTTCGCTCATAGCGCTCAGCAACTCTTCGGCGCGGGTCATATAGCTCACCGATGCGCTCTTTTCCATGACAACCTCCTTACCTGATGTATGACGCATCTATTGTTGCCTGCAAAGGAGAGGCCAACGTGACACCCTTGCTTGCATTAAACTCGATATGGACCGGGTGTATGCAGTAATCCTCATCTCTTTTCAAAAAACCGCAAAGACCACACTAGTAAGTGCACACAGTCAAGCCTTAACAAAGAAAAGCTGCTATAGGCGCTGCCAAACAGTCTGAGCCAAAGCGTTTTCAAAGCAGAAAGAGATAGATAATATCGGAAAGGATAAGAAGCGTGCCTTTCAATTGTTACAAGTTTCATTAGGCTGTGCGCTGCCAAAGGAGATTTAGAACCCAACGAAGACCTAAAAACCGGGGCGGATGCATCTCATGCGCGAGAAGTGTTCAGGATTCAAGGAAGGTATCCAAGGTCGATGACGGAGTATCTTAAATCAGACTACGTAGGGCCAGGGAACCAAAATACAAGGACCTCCTCGATGCCTTCCTTCTCGTGAGGTTTTGAGGTACTCACCTTCCTGGGCCGTTACAATTTCCCAAGCAGCCTCAACATTCCGTCGAGAATCGTATAGGGATTGGGCGGGCAGCCGGGAATATA
>JADGQN010000010.1 GCA_017881765.1 Syntrophobacterales bacterium
CCCATGCAATACACGCAGGACAACAGGCTGCTGTCCATCACAACACCTCTCGGTAAGGACGTGCTCTTGCTCCAGGGCTTCAAAGGCACGGACGGGCTCGCAGTCAGTGTCCCTGCCAAAACGACTGTGGGCCCGGGAGAGCGGGAATACTACCTGTACCCCGGCATCTATCGTACTCAGGGTGAGGGTGACCGGCTGGTACGCCTCCGGATCGAGGAGGAAGAGGCGCAGATCACCAGGATTACCGGAAGCGGCACCTGCAGAGCCTTTACCAGCGGCTACCGGTTTCTGCTCGATGGCTCCTACCGGATGGACATGAACGACAAAGAATATATCTTGACCTCCGTAGCCCACAGGGCGTACCAATCCCGGGAAGAGGGCGGCGGCGTCAGCTACGGGAATACTTTCACCTGCATACCCTACGAGACCCCTTTTCGTCCGCCCAGAACAACGCCCAAGCCCTTGGTCCACGGTTCGCAGACCGCTATCGTCGTGGGTCCTCCCGGCGAGGAAATTTATACGGACGAGCACGGCCGCATGAAGGTGCAGTTTCACTGGGACCGCGAGGGCGAGAAAGACGACAAAAGCTCCTGCTGGATCAGGGTCAGTCAGCCCTGGGCAGGCCCGGGCTGGGGAGCGATTGCCATCCCCCGGATCGGTCATGAAGTGGTGGTCGATTTTCTCGAAGGCGATCCTGACAGGCCGTTGATCACCGGCAGCGTTTATAACGGCATCAATAAGCCGCCTTACCCGCTTCCTGACGAAAAGACCAAGAGCACGCTCAAGTCCGACTCGTCAAAAGGCAGCGGCGGTTTCAACGAGATCCGCTTTGAAGATAAGAAGGGGAGCGAAGAGATTTTCGTTCACGGCCAGAAGGATTGCAACATCGAGATTAAACGGAACGACATGATCACGGTCGGTAACTTCTTTTCAATCACCTGCGGTAAATCACAAATGACCATGGACAAGGACGGCAATGTCACGATTACCGGCGTAAAGTTCGACTTCGAGGCATCAGATCATATTCAGATCTCAAGCAAAGACGTCGATATCGACTAAGAGGAACCAAGGGCGTTCCTGGGACATGTTTCTAATCGTGCCTTACGGCTACGCATCTCAGGCGCTCTCGGGAGGCGCCTACTCCAGCCTTTTCAGGAGCCAGGCCATTCTTTGTCCGAGAGCAGTGGCTATCTGCATGCCCTCCTCGTCCTTCTCAACGTCTCCTTTTTCCTTGGCGACACCCAGCGCCCGGCCAACAATAATAACGTCGTTACTCAAAAAGAAATGATTCATCGCATCGACCGTGTGCATGCCTCCGGACCGTCGGAAACAGGCGATTGAAGCTCCAACCTTGTTCCTGTACAGTTTGCCATTTGCGAGACCGACAAAACCCGCACGGTCGATCAACGCCTTCATTTCCGGAGTAACGTCCTGGAAGTAGACGGGAGAGCCGAGCACGATGCCCTGAGCCTT
Source organism: Syntrophobacterales bacterium (assembly GCA_017881765.1). Taxonomy (GTDB): domain Bacteria; phylum Desulfobacterota; class Syntrophorhabdia; order Syntrophorhabdales; family WCHB1-27; genus JADGQN01. The sequence goes on from JADGQN010000010.1 coordinate 1,474, forward strand.
TGTTATCTTTTCGATATACTCATTGGCCGCGTCCTTCTTTACGGCGCAATGCTGATCGCGGTTCTCATGACATTTGAAACAAGCGATACATCCCCTGATCTCCTTCTCGGAAAGCTGCACAAGCTCTGTTTCGATCCCTTCGCGCTCGACCTCACGAAGAAGCTGATTGATCAGGATATTCGTGTTGCCGTCCTTTCTGGGGCTGCCGTTGAATGCGACGACCTTCATGTCACCCTCCCTCCCGATTGCTTTATGTTCGATCTCTGTACGGCTCATTCTACCACGTTACGGATGAGCGTGCTACTGGCTTGACCCATGGCCTCCTGAGCCTCGAATATTTGCGTATGCTATACGTAACAAAATTGGGTCGATTCTTAAGACCATCGAGGACCATTTTTCTCTTGACAAGAAATCGTCCAAATTGACATAGTAGCAATGATCAGACAACCGGTTTATTCAATTTATTGGGACGGCAACTAAATACCGGAAACTTTTCGCGGCCGTCATTCCGGCGGACACCGGAATCCAGTATATTTCTGGATGCCGGATCACGATGACAGCGATTTCATTACCGGCCAGACGATTATCGTGGATGGAGGATCGGCACTCAATTAGGTAACCGAATCAGTGCAGGAGGCAATAGTGGGCAAGCTGGGTAGTACCACAAACTACGAAGATATAGAGCATCTGGCGGTTGGAGAAGTTCTGCAAAGAAGCGCGCAGATGGTTCCTCAAAAGATATGCGTCTTCTTTAAAGATCGGACCCTCACCTACAGACAACTCGATGAACAATCGAGTGCGCTTGCCGCAAGCCTTCAAGAGACCGGGATCGCAAAAGGGGACAGGGTCGCCATATATATGTTTAACCGCCTCGAATTCTATATCACCTTTTATGCCCTGCAGAAGATCGGGGCCATAGTGGCCTGGGTAAATCCCGGCTACAGGAGCCACGAGCTTTCGTTCATTCTCGGCAATTCTCAGGCCAAGGCGATCTTTGTCGAGAAGGGGAAAGAAGGCTTTGATAATTTCGGGCTGATTCAGGAGTTAAGAAATAGTCTTCCGCATCTCGTATCGGTGATTTCGCTGGGGGGAGGGACGGGGCAAGGAGTTGTTCCGTTTGAAGAGATGGTCACGAGTGGGAGGAAAAAGGCATTCGGGAAACAGCCGATTGACATCCATCACGATCTTTCCATGTTGATATACACATCCGGGACAACCGGAGTTCCGAAGGGCTCGATGATCAGCCACTATCAAGCGGTACGAGGGGGATACTCACATGTCCGTGGCGTTGAAGCAACGGCGGATGACGTTTTTATGGGCATACTCCCCATGTGCCATTCGTACGGTTGCGGGACCACGCTTCTCCAACCGGTCCTGATCCAGGCGTCCGTCATCCTGCTCGAAACATTCAATGCGGAACAGGCGTTAAAAACGATCGATGCTCAAAAACCGACGATTCAGCACGGGTCTCCTTCTCACTACATCATGGAGATGAATCATCCGAACCTTGGCAGATACAACCTTTCCAGCCTGAGGGCCGGCTATCTTGCGGGCCAGATATGCCCGGAGGAAGTGATCCAATGGGGAGAGGACAGGAATATATCCTTGTCATCTTCCTGGGGCAATTCAGAAGTCGGTCCGGGAGCAGGCACCATGTGCCCCTTCGGGACACCGCTCGAAATTCGCAAAAAGAGCGTTGGGAAGCCGGTTCCGGGGACCCAGATAAAAGCTGTCGATCCGGAAACCGGCCGGCAGGTTGCCGCAGGTGAGGTCGGTGAGATGATGGTTAAGGGGCCTAATGTCCTGAAAGGCTATTGGCAAAATCCGGAGGAAACCGACAAGCAGTTGGAAAAAGATGGATGGCTGCACACCGGCGACTTGATATCGATTGACGAGGAGGGTTTTATCAGAATGCACGGGAGAAGCAAGGACTTGATAAACCGGGGTGGACTGAAGATATATCCCTCAGAGATCGAAACGCTGATTCTGCAGCATCCGGCCGTATCGCAGGTTTGCATCGCAGGAACGCCAAATCCTGTTTTAGGAGAAAGCATCTGTGCGTGTGTCATACCCAGGGAGCACGCTCATGTCTCTCTGAAGGAGATCCGCGACTTCTTGAAGGAGAAGGTAGCGAAGCAAAAACTGCCGGATGAGTTGTCTGTATTCTCTGATTTTCCCAAGATGCCGGGAGGCGTAAAGATAAAGAAATTCGGCGCCGGCGGCGTTCAGGAACTGGCGTCGCTCGACAAGAATAGAGAGAAACTTAGATAGAGGGACATGGCTTGAAAACGAGATGCAGATGGGTAGCTGACGACGAGCTTTACAGGAAGTACCACGACGAGAAGTGGGGAGTCCCTGCTCATGATGACGGAAAGCTATTTGAGCTGCTGATTCTGGAAGGGGTTCAGGCCGGGCTGAGCTGGCTCACCGTCCTCAGGAAAAGAGAAAACTACAGGCGGGCATTTGATGGGTTCGACGCGGAGAAGATAGCCGCATATGACAGCAAAAAAGTTGAGCGGTTGATGGAAGACAAAGGCATTATCCGGAACAGACTGAAGATAAAAGCTGCCATCGAGAATGCCCGGGCGTTTCTCAAGGTCCGCGAGGAGTGGGGCACCTTCGATGCATACCTCTGGCAATTCATAGGGGGCAAACCGAAGCAAAATTTCTGGAGAACGCTGGAAGAAGTTCCGAGTAAAACGGCCGAATCGGAAGCCATGAGCAAGGACCTCGCCAGGAGAGGGTTCAAGTTCGTCGGTTCAACCATCTGCTACGCGTTCATGCAAGCAGTGGGCATGGTGAACGATCACACGACGGATTGTTTCAGGTATGCTGAACTAAGCAAGAGCAGAACACGCGCCAGTTGAAACCCACCCTGCCCGTCTATTGAAGCATCCATCCCCACTGAAAAGCGTCGCTCTCATAGCGGCTCATCTGTTTGTTGATCAATCCTTCCAGTGTCGGGAACTCAATATTTCCCGATTGGTACATACGCTCCACGTCGTAGTATGATTTCTCAGGGTAGTAAAACCGGGATCCCAAAACCTGCACATATTGAGCCAGCGCTGCCATGCCCTCTTTCTGCCTGTTTTCCCTGAAGGCAATGAGGGTCTGGTATGCCTTCACAACGAGATACGCATAGTTCTGGCCTTTCACAAGACCTTCTGCCTGCGCCAGGTACTGGCCCGCCTGTCCGTAGTTACCCATTTGATAGGCCGCCTGCCCCGCGAGCGCCAGAGGCCACGCGCCGGTAGGATCTCCCTGATTAGCCCGTAGGAATTGCCGCAGAGCAGGCTCGTAATCCCTGTGCTGGAGAGATCGGTAGCCCTGAAACAAACCTTCCCTGTAGTTCACGAACCCCGTGTTACCGGCGCAGGAGAGTGCTAGGGATACGAGCAGCACCATACCACCGATACATGTTTTCTTCATTCCACCCATGTTTTCTCCTTTGTAGGTGCGGCCCGCCTTAGCCGCGGCCAATCGTAGATTCCCACGGGCTTACGCCCGGGGTCCTCTCCTGGCTCGCGCCGCCGTGGGAATCTACTCAGCTCGCACGGCGAGCCGGGTACCCGCAGCCGCGAAGCGGCTGGAGGGTGGAGGGAGGCTCACACGGCCTTGCCGGGTGAGGGGGCGACGCGAGCCCCTTGGATAGACGGCGGGTCACGCAGCAGAGCCTCTTTTCTGTCCTGCTATACTCCGCTCGCCGTACCGAGGGTTCTTGGTGATGTTTCTCTCAACAGAAATAAAGGGCGGTATGTGAACGCTTGTTTCCCCGTCGTCCACAGGCTCCACTCCGAGCATTGCAAGACCCTCGTGCCTTCCCCGGTAAATATCCAGCTCGAAGTGTTGACCATTCCACAAAAAGCAGATGCGTTCCTTCACGAGAATCTCAGTCTTCGGGTCTATCAATTTCTTCAGGTTCACGTACTGCTGCTCATCGATCAGTTCTTCCTCATTGACAGGGAAAGGAGTCTTCCTTGTCCTTGTAAGGAAATAGAGAGAGGAGTCCTCCTGCCCCCGCTTCCGGATCCGTATCTCTTCATCGCGGTTCTTTGTGCGCAGGAAGACCTGCTCTACGCTGATAACCTGATGAGCCGGTAATTGGTCGTACTTAACGTCCCTGACAATAAATCTTTCCTTTACAGCGGATGGCGCCGGTATGCCGAGAAGCTGAGAGATGGCAGTGAAGGTCCTCCTGATCTTGCCCTCGAAGTCGGTCCTGTTATCGATGATCTTGAAATGCGGATGGCCGAGCCAGCTTTCCCGTATGCTCCGGTCGATCCGGATGGCTTCCTCGGGTGTTTCGATGCGCGCCCCGTTGTTCTCGCCGGTGTAATACTCGCGCGCACCTTCCGCTGCTGTCACCAGATGGACAACCCCGAGGTAGCGGTCACGCAGGTTCACTTCTTTTAACCCCTTCCTCTTCAGCATCTCTTTGAACGCATCTTTTGGGATAAAGGCTTTGATATCCATAACGCCCCGGTCGAGGAGCATCACTTTTTTTCGTTCCGGGAATATCCGGCTTACCGCTCTTGCGTAAGTCTCTTCGAAGGATAGCTGCATATCCAGGATGGCCTCTTCGTACATTATCACCTGGCTCATGCTATTCATCTTGCGCCGGTCGATACCGTTGTTGCTGATCAGGGTCGCTGTCTCGGGTACGACAAAGACCATGAAACCATGGTCGGATAGTCTTTCCGTAAGATAGGCGAGGGACGAACTCTTGCCGCTGCATGGGCCGCCGGTAAGGACGATCAGATGGACAGGTTCGATTAATCGTGAGCCATTATGCAAACGCTTTCTCCTTCACCTTTTGCGGGACCTTGTTCGAAACCACTTCAGGTCGATCGCAACGGTTAAAGATACCGAAGAGGCGGGAGAATTGCAATACTGATTTTTTTTGCTTTCAATGGCTTTTGACCTCCCATCAATGTTACAATTCCTCGCATACGCAAAATTTGTGAACGTGGAGGGACCGGATGAAAGGCGGATACGCAGGCAAATTACTTTTTGTGGATTTGACGAAAGGGACTTTCGACGAACGGCCGCTTTCGGAGGAAATGGCTAAGGACTTTGTTGGTGGATACGGCATCGGGGCCCGTCTACTTTACAAGATGATGAAACCGGGTGTCGATCCCCTGGGTCCTGACAACATTCTAGGTTTTATTTCCGGGCCGCTGAACGGAACAGGAGCCCTTTTTGGCGGCAGATACATGGTCGTCTGCAAGTCTCCCGTGACAGGCGGATGGAATGACGCAAATTCGGGAGGGGCTTTTGGACCCGAGCTAAAAAAGGCCGGCTTTGACGCCGTATTCGTGTCAGGCGCTTCGGCTAAGCCTGTCTATCTTTACATAAAAGATGGGAAGGTTGAAATAAGGGATGCACGGTCACTCTGGGGAAAAGACAGCGTTGAGACGTTGGAGAGCTTGATTCAAGAGACGGGGGAAACCAATCTTCGGGCTGCGCTCATTGGTCCTGCGGGTGAGCAACAATCCCTCATGGCTTGCGTCATCAACGACAAACACCGGGCTGCGGGCCGCGGAGGCTGCGGAGCAGTGATGGGGTCAAAAAACCTCAAAGCTGTCGCGGTAAGAGGCACGGGGGAAATCCCAGTAGCCAATCCCGAGATGGTGAAAAAAATTAATGCCGAAATCTTGAACCACATGAAGAACGGACCCACGGTCGAACAGGTTAAGCTCTGGGGCACCTATGGAACCGGCGGCATGACGGCGGGCGCAGGCCTCACGGGAGATTCCCCCGCGAAGAACTGGGGCGGTGCGGGTGCCGTCGACATGGGAGAGGCGTCTCTGACAAAGCTTGGAACGTTTTCCTTTGATGCACGCTATAACACCAAGAAGTATGCGTGCGCCCAATGCCCTCTGGCATGCGGGGCACATTACAGGGTGGATGATGGGAAGTGGCCCGTGGGAGAAACAGACCGCCCCGAATATGAGACATTGGCGGCATTCGGGACCATGGCTTTGAATGACGATGTGGAATCGATCATAAAGTGTAACCATATTTGTAATCGATACGGCCTGGACACCATATCGGTTGGTGCCACCGTTGCCTGGGCTATCGAGTGCTATGAGCATGGGATATTCACCCGGAAGGAGACCGGGGGAATTGAGCTGAAGTGGGGCAATGCGGAGGCCATTGTGGCCCTTACGGAAGCGATTGCCGAACAAAAAGGTTTCGGAAAGGTCTTAGCCCTGGGTTCGGCAGGGGCAGCAGCTAAACTGGGGAAAGGGGCCGAGTACCTTCAAACGGTCCAGGGTATCGAACTTCCCATGCACGATCCCCGGTTCTCACCCAGGTTTGCGAGGACCTACCAGCACGATCCCACGCCGGCGCGACACGTCAAAGGGGGGTTAGGCATTCCCGATTTCCGGTCCCCCAACGAAGTGAAGTACAGTTACGATGGGAGGGGACAGATCGATGTGGCAATCACCTGTCACACCGAGATAGTCAATGCTGCCGGTTCCTGTCTTTTTGGAGGATTCTCCATGCCGCAAGGCGCCCTGTCAGGGCTTCTTGAGGCCGTCACGGGCTGGGACTTCAAAGAAGACGCTGTGCTTCGGACAGGTAAGCGGATCATGAATATGAGGCACGTGTTCAACCTGCGCGAGGGCCGGAAGCGCGCTGACAGTCAGCTTCCGAAAAGATGCGTAGGAGAACCGCCCCTTGCAGAGGGCCCTCTGAAGGGAGTGACTGTGGATCACCGCAAATTGGCAGACGGTTTCTTTGAGAGTATAGACTGGAATAAAGAGACACTGGTCCCGACCAGGAAATCGCTTGAAGACCTGGGCGGCATGGAGGATGTGATACAGGACCTCTATCAATAATACCAAGTTGCCTTCATTCATATAGCTTCCGGGTACCCACGTCAGTGGGTGTTGCGTCGGCACGACTCCGACGTACTTATAGTACGCCTCCGTCGCTATCCTTCTGGTCGCCCGGGGTACCCGGCCGAAGGCTGGGTCGTATTTTTGAATGCAACTTGGTATAATCCCGCCTTGCGGGGCTGCTGCTTCAGGGTCTGCTGAAGCAGCAGCCCTTTTTCTTCTCCGGCGCTTCGCTCTATTTTCTGACTGCATATCAGTATACTTGCTTGCATAGGTACTTGCGTTCTCAAACGTCGTCACCCCGGTGATAGCGCAGCATCCTGTAAGGAAAACCGGGGTCCAGAAATCCTTGTAGAATCTGGATTCCGGCATTCGCCGGAATGACGGCAGAAGCTTAGCAGCGCCGTAATTTACTTTTGCAAGTAGATATTGGCTTAGCCTTCCAAATAATTGATTATCGGAATTCCGGAAAGGGTGCTATGATAGGGGATGTAATCAAGGATTCACGCCAGAGGTGGCGAGTCCGCGGACGAAAGATGCTTATATCCGCTAACATAACAGGAGGAGGCTGAAATGCCGGATAGAACCGTAGACATTAGTGAATTAAAATTCCCCAAGCCACGCAACCTTGGAATAATCATTGTGCTCCTCGTCATCCTCATCATCGGTTGGGGCACCTTTGTCATCATCCCGGCCGGCCACAGGGGCGTTATCCTCTTCTGGGGCAGTGTGGAGAAGCGAATCATGGGGGAGGGGCTCAATTTCAAGGTGCCCATTGCGGAAAGCGTCATCAAAGTCGATGTCAAGGTGCAACCCCACCCGTTCAAACAGATTGATGCCTCTTCAAAAGAATACCAAATGGTGAACATGACGGGCATGATGAACTTCCATATTGATCCGGCGTACGTCAACGACCTCTACCAGAAAGTTGGGCTCGATTTTGCGGACAAGGTGATTGACCCTGCTTTCAACGACTTCGTCAAAGAGGTTGTGCCGACTTATCCTATCGGGGAAATTCTTCCTAAGAGAGAAGAGATCCGGAAAAGGGCAATGACAAAATTAGGAGATAACCTGTCGAGGTATCACATCATCGTTGATGACATCTATTTTGCCAACATCCGATTCTCCTCCGGTTACGAAGGAGCTGTCGAGGCCAAGCAGGTGGCTCAGCAGCAGGTCGAGACGCAGAAACAGGTCCTGGCGCAGCGCGAGATTGAAGCCCAGCAAAAGGTTGCCACGGCAAAAGGAGAGGCTGAATCGATTCTCGTAGTGGCTCAGGGACAGGCCAAAGCCAATGACGCCCTGTCACGGTCGATCAGCCCGATCCTCGTGCAGTATAAAGGTATCGAAAAATGGAACGGAATTTTACCTCAGGTTTCCGGAGGGGCTGTGCCCTTCGTCGACGTGACCAAGCTGGGCAGCAGCAGCAGCGCGAAAGAGAAGTAGAAAAGGCCAGGTAAGAACAAAAACAGGTAAAGGTAAGAGCGAGAGAAGGTAGAGAAGAGCCTATCCATAACTGGTCTCTATCTTAACCTTCGCTTTAGTCTTTACCTCTACCTGTTTTATCTCTTTCCTGTTTTATTTCTGCGGTGCTGGAAGGAATATCTCCTTCCCTGCCTTCTTGGCTTTTATCATCTCGTCCAGGGCCTGAACGTCACGGTCCATCTTAGCTACGATCGCTTCCCCATACCGCGGGTTGTGCGCCCAGTTGCCCTGCTGCACAAACTTAAGCTCCTGGTTTATTTCGTCGTAGCGGGCCCGCAGAGGCACCGAGTGTCTTCCTTCTTTGGTCTCGATGACCGCAATCTCTTTCTGGAACGCGGTCAGCACGGGGCCATACTTTGACGAAATATTCTTGTTTTGGACAGACCAATCCTGAACCAGGTTGGCCTGTTCTTTCTTGTGGCACGCAGCGCAGTTATTTCTGATGGCTGCAACATCCCCCTTCTTACCCTGTTTTACACTCTTGTGGCATTGCTCGCAGCTGACCTTACCAAACATCGGGTCTTTGATTTCCTGTATTCCTTTTACGCCACTACCTCTATACATGCTCTCTTCAGCCCTATGGCAGTCTTTACAGGAAACCTTTCCCATTCCTTCGCCGTGATGGCAGCTTGAACACTCCTTGAGCGTTGTCTTGCCGTGCTCGGCGTAAGCACTGTGACACTTAAGGCAGGACTCTTCACCCTCGGCATGGATTTCATGAACGAAACTTACGCTGCCGAACGGAACCTTCTTGTCCATAATCTCGCCATGACACATCTGCGTGCAGGATAACTTGAACGGGGTCGCCTTGAAGGTGGTCGCCCCTTTCATCTTTGCTCTTAGCTCCTCCAGCGCATTCTTCGTGGCATTCACGATCCTCATGCTGTAGACGATGTTATGGACTCCGTTTCCTTTTGTAAGGAAGTTGTAGTTGAAGGTCGCATCGTCCAGTACCTTCTTTGTGGAAGGGTTGACGTTGCCCTGGCCGGCACTGCCCCTGATCTCGTTGATCTCTTTCATGAGGTCCTGCTGGCTATCTTTTACAAGCTTCTGCCACCTTTCTATCATGCCGTCCGTGATGTTGCCGTGACACTCCTTGCAGCTCGCGCGCAGGCCCTTCCTGTCAAGGTGCTTCCCATGGCATACATCGCAATCCATGTTGATGACCGCCATCCTGTTGGGCTGCTCATCAACGAGACGCGCTCCCTTACCCAGGTACATATTAATCTTTTCCATGTGAGCACCGGCCGGGTGGCAGTCTGAGCACGCATCAGCCGCTTGCCCCTTGTAGTGCAGTCCGACGATCTGGTGTTTGATGGCCGAGTGGCAGGTGAAGCATTCCACCTTGTGGTCTGTCACGTGATTCTTGTGGAGAAACTCCGGAGTGTACTTGGCTGTCAGTATCTCACGCTTGTTGTGGCATTGCAGACAGGCAAACTCCGGGATGTGTCCGTCGCCCGATACGACCGTGGTATGGCACTGCTCACACTTGATGCCTCTGGCAATGTAAGTCTTGTGGTTAAAAACGAAGTTGGGACTTACCTGAATGTCGCCTCGCGCTTCGAAGTGGCAGGAGCCGCAGCCCGTTATATATTCTTTCTGTCCTTTCGTCTTGTAGAAGTGGCAGATGAAGCACTCCACGTCCGTTACGATCATGTGGGCGCCCTGCACGATCTGGGAGTGACAGGTCGTGCAGCGAAGCTGCTTTTCCCTGCGCATCTGTTCGATATGCTGGGGATGGTTAAAAACGACGTTCTTAAAAACCACGGGCGTTTTCAGGTCTTGCCGCTTGTGACATCCGCTCTGCAGACAGCTTGCATCATCGATCTCGGCGTGAGGCTTGGTAGGGCCCTTGCCGGTAATGAAGTAGGCCAGGGAGAGCTGACCGTCCTTCCATTTACCCTTGAGGTGGTTTGAGAATCCCGGCTTGTAATGGCATTCAATGCAGGCGACTTTCCTGTGGGTGGATGCCTTCCATGAATCCACATAAACCTTCATGTTGTGACATACACCGCAGAAGGCCGGGGTTTCCGAAAGCTTGAGGGCGGCATAGATGATAACGATCGCGCACAAAAAGATGAAGGAGACGAAGATGAGAATCCCCTTCTTGTGCTCGACGGTGCCCCTTTTTGACTCCCGGTAGAAATCGTTCAGGAACGACCTGACCAGATGGTAGAGTTGACCAAATGTTCCGGGTTTCTTCTCTTTTTGCTGCTCTACCATCGGTCCTGTTCATGAGGGGCAGAACCCCTGTGGTTTTCCAAAGTCTGCCCCTGTCCTGTTTTCAAGCCGGGTGCTAAAGCTTTAAAAAGAGCATTAAAGAGACTACGAGGGAATAAATGACCAGAGACTCGATCATCGCGAGACCGATGATCATCGGAGTCAGAATCTTCCCTGACGCCCCGGGATTCCTGCCGATACCCTCGAGCGCGGCCGCGACTGCCTTGCCCTGACCGAGCGCTCCACCAAAAGCCGCGATCCCGATGCCGATGCCCGATGCGAGGGCGATCATCGCCTTCACCTGCGAATCGAGGCCTTTTGCTTCCTCGGCAGCCATTGCAACCCCGCAGAAAAGAACCGTGAAGACACCGAGAAGCATGAGAATTGAGAACAGTTTTTTCATCCAGTTCACCCCCTATTACGTAGTTAAAGTCTAGTGTTCCTCGTGAGCAATTGCCCCAGAGAAATATGCCATGGACAATAATATAAACACAAAGGTCTGGACAAACGCAACAAAAAGACCCAGGAACATAACCACCAGCGGAATGAGAAAGGGAACGAGCCCGAAGAATATACCCGTGACCAGGTGGTCTCCCGTTATGTTGCCGAAAAGCCTGAGCCCCAGCGAGAGCGGTCTCGCCAGATGGCCGATCAGTTCGATGGGCACAAAAAGAATGGCAAGCCACCAGAACGGCCCCACAAAATGCTTAAGGTACTTGATGCCGTGCTCCCTCACACCGTAGACATGTGTCAGCACAAAGACGGTCAATGAACAGGCGAAGGTCGTATTCACATTATCGGTCGCGGGCAGAAAACCGGGTACGATGCCGGAGAGATTATTAAAGAGGATGAACAGGGCCAGGGTACCTATGATCAGCATAAACTCCGGCCCGCGCGCGCCCATGGTACTCTCGACAAGGCCCGAAAGGGTCTCTACAATTACCTCAACAAAGGTTCTCGCGGTCAGCTTGGCTTCAGGCATAACATCGTCCTCGGTTTTCCTGATGCGCCAATAGCCGACAAACACAATCACAAGGAGTATGATCGAGACAAGAATGCCGTTCGACACGTGGGGCGGCAGGTGTGACAGCCCCGGGATAAGCCCTGCCCATGAAAAGGCTTCATGCTCCATGCTGTTTGCTCCTTTCATCCGCCGGCTTCAGGGCGAACGATATCTGGCTTAAGAGGATGGATATAAAGACCGTGGAAAGGCCTATAAGAAAGAAGATCACATTGATGTCGCCGTAAAGGACCACGAGAATAACCGCGGTCACAAGAGCCAAGAACTTGAGAGGCAGCTTGATCATAAGCGCCTTCTTGTTGAGCCGTTTGGCAAGTTGGTTGCGGTCCAGGGCCTGGGCCTCGTTGCCGTCCAGAGCCGGGGGTTCTCCGCCTTGCTGCACCTTTTGAAAAACTTTTTCCATGCCCTTTCTCAGGAACCTGAAATTGAGCGTCATGATAGCGCTGCCAACGCCAAAGCTGAAGACGTACCTGAACTCTCTCATGATGACCGTCGCCGCCAGGCAACCGATTGCCAGAACGATTACGTTGATGCGTTCGATCTCAGTGAGCATTTCTTCCTGCATCATTTTTCCTGATTATCGCTTTCTCTCTCAGCCTTCTTCCACACCCGGTAAAGCGCTCTCATGCCCGCAACCAAGCCAAAAACCAGAAAAACGAGGGTCAGTATGGGAGCGGTCCCGAAATAACGGTCCAGGTAATAACCCATTCCGAGGCCAATCGCAACGCAGAGGCCCATTTCCAGGCCCAAACTCCCGTATGCCAGGAACGATGCGAATGCTTCCCTCTTACTGCTTTCCGGCTTATTGCTTTCCGGCATACAGGTGCTCAGCGCACTTTTTTTTACCATAGAGGTCTTCGTTAGTCAACCGATTTCGTTCCCAGGCCGCACATCAAGTATTGTATCCAATCTCACTTCTTTAACATTTTTCGGCTTTCGCCAAAGGGGTAGACCGGGAAGGTCTCAAATTTAAGAACGTCGAGCCACGCTGCCCTGCTCGCGATAAGCCCCTTAGCATCAGTATCGACAACATTGATGGTGCGGCACCCCTGAAGATCAAAGAACTCACCTACGACCTTCACGCCTTCAGGCCATTTCCAGGTGGCCCTTCTCTTTGCGACTTCCTTTTCGTCCTCCGGCCTCCACGTGCAAATATTCATGAAAAACATAATCTCCCCCCTGTTACGTGCATTTCTCTAATTATAGCAGGCGTATCGATAATTGCGGCGCTTTCAAAATTATTTTGAAATCAGGCCCTCTCCTGTGCTATAAAGATTGCTCTTGGGCCGTTAGCTCAGTCCGGTAGAGCAGCTGACTCTTAATCAGGAGGTCGAAGGTTCGAATCCTTCACGGCCCATTCAAGTTTAGGAAGGTACGTTACACGCATCAACCCCCGGTAAGCTTATCCGCTTCGGTAACCCAGCCTCCACCCATCGACTTGTAGAGATTCACCAAGGCACGAAAGAGGGTGCCCTGTGTCTGGGCATACAAGAGCTCTCCCTGGAAGAGACTCCGTTGGGCATCGAGCACTTCGAGGTAACTGGTATAGCCATTGTCGTACCGCAACTCGGCAAGGCGGGCATAGCTCCGTAAGGCCTCCACCTGCTGCTTTTGTATTCCGAGCTGCTCCCTCGACTTGCCCTGATCGATCAGGGCGTCATCCACCTCCCTGAATGCCTGTTGGATCACCTTCTGGTACCGGAAGAGGGTCTCTTGCTGCACGGATTCGGCCACTTTCACCTGGCCTGCTGTAGCGCCCCCGGTAAAGATCGGCATCACGGCCGGCACAGCGTAAGTCCAGGCCTTTGCCGGCCCGGTAAAAAGGAGAGAGAGGTCCCTGCTCGCCCAGCCGTAGGAGCTCGTGAGGAAAATGGTGGGAAAGTAGAGGGCCTTGGCCACGCCGATCCTTGCGTTGGCTGCGATGAGGTCCTGTTCGGCCTGACAGATGTCGGGACGATTCTCGAGCAGGCTTGACGGCAATTCCGCCGGCACCGCCGGGAGCACGAGGTCATCAATCAGTTTCCCTCGTGGAATCGCTCCCGGATTGCGTCCGAGCAAAACGCTCAAGGCATCCTCCTGTTGGACGATCAGCTTCTGAAGGAACGGAATGGTGGCACGCGCCGATAGGTACTCCGATTCCGCCTGTCGCAGCTCCAGCTCTGAGATCAGGCCCCGCCCGAAGCGAAGCGTAAACAGGTTGAAAGAATTTTCACGGGCCTTGGCGGTCCTTTCCGCTATTTCGAGCTGCTTGTCAAGATCCAGGAGGTCCGTGTAAGTGATTGCTACCGACGTCACAACGGTCAGGATCACCCCGCGACGTGCCTCATCCGTACTCAGGAGGTCGGCACGGGCCGCTTCCGTCGCCCGGCGTAATTGTCCCCAGAGGTCGATCTGCCAGCTCGCGTTAAGGAACGTCTGGTAAAGGCTTCCCGGATTATCAAGCGTGGGGGAAGGAAGAGGGTTTGATAAATCAGTGAAGCCTTGTCTCAGGGCACTCCCGCTGGCACTCACCTGGGGAAAGAGCGCTGCACGCGTGACACCGTAACGCCCCATGAATTCTTCAACCCTTCCTGCGGCGATCTTCACATCCTTGTTCTCTCTCAGGGCAATCAGGATCAGGTCATTCAGGACACGATCATCGAACTGTTGCCACCAGGCGGTGTTCGCAACGTCTTTTGCCTCCCCCTCCTCGATACGCCACGACGCCGGTGTGTCAACCACCGGGCGCCGGTAGTCGGGACCCATGGCACATCCGGCAAGCAGGAGCATGCAAAGCGAGAAGGTCATTAGTCTGCGCATATCATTCCCCCTCCCTTTCTGTGTGGCCCGTGTTTTCTGCGCCACTCCCGCCTATCTCCCTTTCTCCCGTCCGGCTCTTCTTCTTTCGACGATCGACCACCTTTCCCACAGCGTAGAAGGTGACAGGAATGAGGAAGATAGCGATCAGCGATGCGGCGGCCGTGCCCCCCATGACCGTTGTACCCATTATTTGCCGCGCCACAGCGCCTGCACCATGGGAGAAGGCAAGCGGAAGCACGCCGAGAAGGAATGCGAAGGATGTCATGAGGATCGGCCTGAGACGGAGCCTTGCCCCCTCAAGGGCAGCATCGGCAAGGGGTCTGCCCCGTTCGTGCCTCGTCTTTGCGAATTCGACGATCAGGATGGCGTTCTTTGCCGAGAGGCCAATCAGCACGATGAGACCGATCTGGGCATACACGTTGTTGTTCACCAGGCTGTTTCCCTGGTGGCGCAGCCATATAGCGGCGAACGCCCCAAAAACCGCGACGGGGGTGCCGAGGAGCACGCTGAATGGGAGAGACCAGCTCTCGTACTGAGCTGCAAGGATGAGGAAAACACAAAGGAGAGAAAATCCGAAGATGGCTGAGGCCGGTATCCCTTCCTGCGCTTTCTTTTCCTGGAAGCTCATGCCCACGTAGTCGAGACCCATCTCAGCGGGCATGGTCTGTCTGAAGACGTCTTCCAGGGTTGACATGACCTGGGCTGAGCTGAAACCGGTTTTACCCGTGGCGTAGATCTGGGCCGCGGGATACAGGTTGTAGCGCATGGTAAATTCGGGCCCCGGCCGGGACTCGATTGTGGTCAAAGCTGACAGCGGTACAGGATCACCCCTGTCGTTGAGCACGTAAAATTGGCCGACGTTCTCCGCCTTGGTGCGGTATTCCCCTTCCGCCTGGACATAGACCTGCCATTGACGGCTGAAACGGTTGAAGTAGTTGATAAAGTAGCCGCCCATGAAGGCCTGAAGAGTCTGATAGACCTGCGTCAGATCAACGCCCTGCTTGAGTGCTTTTTCCCGGTCTACGTTGACAAAGAGCTGGGGGACAGCGGGGAGAAAGGTAGTCGTCACGCGGGCCAGTTCGGGCCGCTTTCTCGCGGCTTCGAGGAACTTGTTAACATTCTCGGTCAGAAAACCGATGTTCTTTCCGCCCCTGTTCTCCAGAACAAGGTTGGCCCCGCCGGCCAGTCCGATGCCCGGAATAGCCGGGGGTTGAAAGGCATACGCAACAGTCTGGGGCAGCTTGCCCAACTCTCTGTTGAGGTGCGCCATGATGGCCTGATACTCTTCCTCCGGCTTGTTCCGGTATTTCCATTCTTTCAGCGTCACGAAGAAAAACCCGCTATACGTGTTCTGGGCAAGACTCATCAAGCTGTTGCCAACCAGGGTCTGGTAGTGTTCCACGCCAGGGGTATTCCTGACGATCTCCTCGATCTGTTTGCACACCTGGTCCGTGCGCTGCAGCGAGGCAGCGTCGGGCAGGGCCACATTGATGTACAGATACCCCTGATCTTCTTCGGGTAAGAACCCTTTGGGGATTCTATTACCAAGGAGAAGGCCAAAGATGGCTATCGCCACGAGGAAGAGCAGGCTGAGAGCGCTCTTTCGGATCAGGGACCCGCAAAGGTTGAGATAGGTCTTGGAGGCACGGCCGAAAAGATTATTGAACCACCTGAAAAAGGGGCCCAGAAATCCCCTGCCTTCTTTCCCCGGTTTGAGGATAAGGGCGCAGAGTGCGGGGCTGAGGGTCAGGGCGTTGAAGGCTGAGATGAGGACTGAGATGGCGACGGTCACGGCAAATTGCTGATAGAGCCTGCCGGTAATACCCGGAATGAAGACCACGGGTATAAAGACCGCCGCGAGAATCAGGGCAATGGCCATCACCGGCCCTGCAACCTCGCTCATGGCTTTGAGCGCCGATTCCTTCGGCGACAGGCCTTCCTCCATGTGACGTTCCACCGCCTCCACTACGATGATGGCGTCATCCACAACCAGGCCAATGGCCAGCACCAACCCGAAGAGCGACAGGGTGTTGATCGAGAACCCGAGCAACGGAAAAACGGCAAAGGTACCGACAAGGGAGACAGGGACAGCAAGGGCCGGAATGAGCGTCGCTCTCCATCCCTGAAGAAAGACAAAGACCACGAGAATGACGAGCCCCATAGCGATCAAGAGCGTTTTGAGGATCTCACGGATACCTTCGCCGATGGACCGTGTAGTG
This sequence comes from Syntrophobacterales bacterium, assembly GCA_017881765.1. GTDB lineage: Bacteria > Desulfobacterota > Syntrophorhabdia > Syntrophorhabdales > WCHB1-27 > JADGQN01. The sequence continues at coordinate 18,063 of JADGQN010000010.1, forward strand.
TCGAGAGCAACCGTGTACTCCAGATCAGCAGGGAACCGTCGTTTAGCTTGCTCCATGACTTTGTTTACGTCCTTGACGATGGAAAGGGCGTTGGAGCCGGGTAGCTGGTAGATGGCCATGATGCCGGCCGGCTCGCCATCAAGACGGCCCAGCAGGTTATACGTCTGCGACCCCAGCTCAATGCGGGCCACGTCTTTCAAGTGGACAACCGATCCGTCGGCATTGGCGCGTATAACGATCGAGCCGAAATCTTCCGGAGAGACAAGGCGCCCCTGCGTGCGGACCGTGTAAGTAAACTCTTGTCCGGGAGGCACCGGCTCTCCACCGATCTGTCCAGCGGGATTGACTGTATTCTGCTTCTGTACCGCATTCACGATATCGGGGATAGTGATACCGAGTTTCCCCAGGGTATCAGGTCTCACCCAGATGCGTATCGCGTACCGGTCGGCACCGTACACACCCACCTGGGCCACGCCCTGCACGCGTGCAAGTTGATCGTTGAGGTTAATAAATGCGTAGTTCGCCAGAAATCTTCCATCGTAGGTCTTCTTGGGGGAATGCAGGGCAATGAGCATAAGCGGGGCCGATCTCGATTTCTGGATGGTCACGCCGTAATTGCGCACGTCAGGAGGAAGCTGGCCCTGGATCTGGTTCTGCCGCATCTGGGTGAAAATAAGGTCCGTATTCGGGTCGGTCTTGACATCGAAGTTGACGAACATCCGCATGGTGCCGTTACTGGCATTCACGGAATACATATAGTTCATGTTGTCAACGCCGCTGATCTGCTCCTCGATGGGGGTTGCTACGGATTGTTCCAGGGTTTCCGCGTCAGCGCCGCTATAACGCGTAAAGAGCTGGATCTCGGGGGGAACTATCTCAGGGAATTGAGCCACGGGTAATCCCATCATGGCTATAATCCCCAGTATGACGAACATGATGGAGATAACCATCGCCACGATGGGGCGGTTTATGAAGAACTTTGACATAGTGGCTTATCCCCTACCTTCTTCCGGTTTTGTCGGGCACCGGCAAGGGCCCTGGGTTTGCCGTCGCCTCCGGAGCGGCCTTGGACTTGATCTCCGGTCCGGACCCCGCTTTCGGAACAAAGGGCTTTGTGACCACGACCATGCCTTGTTTGACCTTCTGAAGTCCTTCGGCTATAACCTGTTCGCCCGGCTTCACGCCCGCATCCACCACCCAGAGGCCGTCCACCTTTTCGGCCACCTTGACCGGCCTGATCGCGACCTTGCTGTCCGACCCCACGACAGCTACCTGGTACCCCGCCTGAAGTTCCATGATCGCCCGCTGCGGCACCAGGAGCGCGTCCTTTTTGATCGCGGTTTGAGCGCGGACCCTCGCGAATTGTCCCGGCCGTATCACGTTTCCCGGATTCGGGAAAAGGGCAGCAACTTTGATCGTGCCTGTCTTTACGTCCACCTGGCGGTCTGCAAAGGCAAAGAAACCTGTGTGGGGATGGACTTTCCCGTCAGCAAGGATCAGCTCGAGCGGCATCTGTTGGCCGTGTCCCCGACTATTCTGCACGTTCTTGAGGTACTCCTGCTCACTCATAAGAATGTAAACCTTGATGGGGTCCACTGTTGAGACCATGGTCAGTTCCTCGACAGATCCCGGGCCCACGAGGTTGCCCAACTGCGCCTTGGCGATACCGGCTATGCCGTCTATTGGAGAAATAATCTTGGTAAACCCAAGGTCAAGTTGGACCTTGTCAACCACGGCCTGGGCCGCAGTCACCGCCGCATGGGTCCCTGCTTCGGCGCCGACTGCGTCATCGAAGTCCTTCCTGCTTACGGCCCTTTGTTCCACCAGAGGTTTGATGCGTTCGAGATTGGCCTTCACGGTTTCCCAGCGTGCCTTCTGCTCCGCGAGTTGTGCCTTGGCTTGTTCCAGGGCGGCCTGGAAGGTTCGAGGGTCGATCTCGAAGAGCACCTGCCCTGCCCTGACAAAATCACCCTCAGTGTAATCCCGCTTGATGAGGAGACCCTGTACCTGGGCCCGGATTGTCGCATTGACGAGACCATCCGTCGAGGCCGTCCATTCCGAATATAAGGGCACATCCTTCCTGATGACCTCCACCACTTCCACGGTGGGTGGAGGTGGGGCTTCCGTGGTTTGGACTCTATTGCATCCCGACAGAAAAAGCGTTACCCCAAAGATCGCGAGAAGACTCGCGCAACAAAACTCCGCTACCCTATTTTCTTGCGCCATTCACACCCTCCCTGCATCTCTGCAGCCCTTTTATCCATCCTGATGCATCCTTCTTATGCTTTAATCTCAATTACTTCTACACAACAACTAACCCGTCAAACATTCAGACGCCTCGGCGCACTGGTAGATCTCCAGTCTCAAAGATTGTTATTCGGGTTTTGGCTCATTCGGATCCAAGCCCCTCTTGCAGGAAAAGACCCGAAAGAGAGCATTTATGGAGACTCCCCGGCTATGAAAAATACCATATCTCGCAGAGAAAGAAAAGGAGGGCGGTTTGCCTGCTAGCGGGTCTGGGCAGCGTTAGGAGTTGGGGCTAACGATTCGCAGGCACCCACGCTTTATGCTCGGCGATCCATCTGCCGTCCACGTACTGGCCCGGGACCATAACCCACTCTCCCGAACCGTATGCCGGGTCACTCTGTCCGTAATCCTGCGTGACGGCAGGGTCAGGATAATCGTACCCCGGTTCGGGAGCGGGTAAGGCATAGGCACCTGTAGGTGGTGCAGCGTAAACGGGGGGTGGGACGGGATAGTACCAGGGTGCTACATACGCAGGTCCGATGAAGACGCGCGGACGGTACCAGCCGTAGCCATACCATCCGTGGCCGTATCCTCCGTGGTAGCCGTATCCTCTGCCGTAGTATCTACCTGCTGCATCACTCATGCAGGGCAGGGCCAAGATCAGCGCCAGCAGGACCGATGACACAATCAGCACGCTTCTTTTCATCGTTCTCACGCCCTTCTGTGTGTTGTATCCTTCTGAAGCACACGAAACCATAAAAAAACCAACCGTCGCAATCGCCATCAGCAAACAGGCTGTTTTCATCACCCACCTCCTGTCCATACCGTGTTATCGGAGCAATAAGCATACCGGAAGAGAGCGCCGTAAAATGCCTAAAATAACTCAGGTTTCCGCTGGAGCACGCGGTTGCATCCGACAAGAATGTCGAGTAGCGGAATTATCGTTCGACAAATTAAGTAGCTCTATTACCAGGACCATCTTGATGGCCCCTTTGGGGCTGTTCCGCTTCCCATTGAGCAGATAGATTTCAACGGGCAAAATCCGTGGTAATCTATCTGGCGAGCACGGCGAACCGGGTACCCGCTCACACGTGCGGGAGGCCGGGTACCCGCGTGCGGGTGGGACTTTGCCGCGGGGTACCACTAAGTGGGTCGCGGCGACGCGAGTCCCATTAACAGAAAGGAGATTTGATTATGAAAGTCGTAATCATAGGCGGAGGATGGGCAGGCTGCTCGGCCGCTATTTCAGCAAGGAAACAGGGGGCCCGGGTTGTCCTGATAGAACGGACTGACATGCTTTTGGGAACAGGCCTCGTAGGGGGCATTATGCGCAACAACGGGCGTTTTACTGCTGCCGAAGAGATGCTGGCCATGTCCGGCGGAGAAATATTTCAACTTACCGACCAAAATTCGCTCCATCGGAACATCAGTTTCCCGGGACACAATCACACCTCTCTTTACAATGTGGCAAGGATGGAGCCCATGGTGAAAAACTTCCTCCTGGAAAAAGGGGTTGAGATCCACCTTTCTACCCGCATCGATGATGTGGCTATTACCAATGGCCATATCGAGGCCGTAACCGGAAAGACACGGGAAGATAAGGTGAACTATGAGGGTGATGTATATATCGAAACAACCGGCACAGCCGGACCGACGGTCAACTGTACGAAGTATGGGAATGGCTGCGCCATGTGCATACTCCGCTGTCCCTCTTTCGGCGGACGGGTGAGCATTGCAGCAAAATGCGGCATCACGGAAATGATCGGAAAGAAAGGTGACCACGTGGGCGCCATGAGCGGCGCTTGCAAGCTTTTCAAGGAATCACTTTCCGGGGAGGTTGTTGAGACCCTGAACAGGGAGGGGGTAGCGATTATTCCCATCCCTGTCTCCATGCGCTCCGCGGATAAGCTCGCCACAAAGGCCTGTCAGCAATACGCACTTCCCGAATTCCTTGACAATATTGTCCTTCTTGATACGGGCCACGCAAAGCTTATGACCACTTTCTTCCCCCTTGACGCTCTGCGGCAAATCCCCGGTATGGAATCTGCCCGCTATGAAGACCCCTATGCCGGAGGTCTGGGCAATTCCATTCGATATGTAGGCATGTCGCCAAGGGACGATGCGCTCAAAGTGATCGGGGTTGAGAACCTTTTCTGCGGCGGGGAAAAGGCGGGCCTTCTGGTCGGCCACACCGAGGCCATCGTCACCGGAACCCTTGCAGGTTTAAATGCTGTAAGATTCATAAAAAAGGAAAAACCCCTGGTCTTTCCCGACACGCTCGCTGTGGGCGATGGAATAAGCTACGTGCGTACTCAGATGGCGACGGAAGCAGGCTTAGGGTATAAATACACCTTCTCCGGGTCGGTCTATTTCGACCGGATGAAGGAGAAAGACCTCTATACCATTGATATCCAGAAGATTCGAGGGAGGGTGGAGGAGGCAGGCTTGACGGGGGTCTTTGCCTGACAGGTAAGGCCCGCTTCGATGTTACATAATTTCTTATTGGAGGAGGGATTATGGTAGAGCTTACTGCCGCGCATTGGATCTACGCACTATTCATTGTGATCGTCATGGTCACAATGGCCTTGAGGAAGGATACCCCCCTGGTTTGTATTATCGGCTCCTTCGTGCTTTCCTGGGTAATTACCGGGAATCTGGTGAAGGCAGTACAGGCTGTTTTTAACTCGGTAACCGTGGCCTTCAGCGAACTTCTGGGGATCGTCGTGATTATTTCCTTGATCGTCGCCATGGCAAAAATGCTTGAGGAATGCGGTCTAGCCGAGATGATGTTCCGGCCCGTCCAGAAAACACTCAAGTCTCCCGCAATCGCTTTCTGGGTGATGGGTTTTGTGATCATGCTCGTCGCGTGGGTCATCTGGCCTTCCCCTGCGATTGCCCTCGTGGGCGCATTGCTCTTGCCGGCAGCCGTTAAGGCGGGGCTGCCACCGATAAACGCGGCAATGGCCATCAGTATGTTTGGATACGGCTGCGCACTCACGACGGACTTCATCATCCAGGGGGCTCCGGGCATTACCGCGAAGGCCGCGGGTATTACGCCGGGAGACGTCATGGCCAAGAGCCTTCCCATGCTCATCGTCTGGGGGCTCATTGCACTACCGCTTTCCTTCCGATCGGTGAAGAAAGACCTCAAAGCCCTTGGCGGAAAAGTGGTAGAGTGGGCCCCTTTTGAAATGACCGCGGAGGCGGCTCTCGAGAGAGAAAAGTGGACTAAAGCAGCTCCTGGCTTTAAAAGGATCGCTCTCTGGGTCATTGCCATCCTGTTTGCCCTCGACATCGTGGGCATGCTGGTCTTCAAGCTCCGGGGAGGGGATGCCACTGCCTTGCTGGGCGGCACGGTCGGGCTGGTCATGGTGATTGTGGGGCTTGGGGTTTATCGAAAAGAAGGATTCGAGAAGCTGGCGGACCACTCCCGCGCCGGGTTCATGTTCGGCGTGCGTATCTTCGCCCCTGTCTTTTTGATCGCCAGTTTCTTCTTTATGGGTTCGCCCGGAACGGCCAAAGCGATCTTCGGTGAGGGAGCAAGAGGACTCCTCTTTGACCTCGGCCAAGCCCTAGCCAATGCGGTTCCGTTGAGCCGCGTCCCGGTGGCCATTGTTCAGGCTGTAGTCGGGGGAATCACCGGGCTGGATGGCTCCGGGTTCTCCGGGCTGCCCCTGGTGGGAACACTGAGCCAGGCATTGGGTGGACCGACCCACTTGAATATCGCCACTCTGGGAGCGCTGGGACAGTTCTTTGCGGTCTGTGTGGGAGGCGGCACGATCATCCCCTGGGCGGTCATCCCTGCTGCAGCCATCACCGGTACCGACCCTGTGGAGATTGCCCGGCGTAACCTCGTGCCCACTCTGCTGGGTTTTGTTGGCGTCGTGATCGTAGCCATTTTCATGCTGTGATCCATAAAGGAGGAGACCATGGTCACGTATGAACATATCCTCTTTTGTACCGATTTCTCTGCCAATGCCCAGGTGGCCCTGCCCTACGCCATCGATCTTGCGAAGAAATATGGCGCCACCCTCCATGTGCTCCATGTCTACCAGGAAGCGGGCCACATCGCTGAGTTTGAGCTCTCGTCTGACACCAAGAATGACTACATTCGGGTTGCCCATCTGGCGGGTAAGGAGATGGAGAAGCGCCTTGAGGCCATATGCGAAGAGACCGTTAAAGAACTCGGATCGTGCCAGCGCAAAATGGTCCGGGGAAAACCGTACATCGAAATCATCCGGTACGCCAAAGAGACAAACATCGATCTGATCGTGATGGCTAGCCACGGCCTGAGCGGGCTCGAACACGTGCTTTTTGGAAGTACGGCAGAGCGTGTGCTGCGGGAAAGTCCGTGTAACGTGTTGATCATCAAGAGGACCGTCAGCGCATCATAGTGGTGCTCTCGCGGTAGCGATAGCGCAGCATCCTGTAAGGAAGCATCCTGTAGGAAGCGATGCGGGTTGGCCCGATGCGCCGTCCTCTCTCGCATCAGGCCAAAGAATAGTCACTCTGCGGCCTCTTCCTCAGCGGACTCTGTGGCCTCGAAGGAGCATAACGACCGGGTCTGAGATAAGGTCTTATTTTTGGCTGTGGCGCTCGCCGCGGTTGGCTATGTAGGCAGAAAGGATAGCAGCTACTTCAACCGGCGGAGTGCCATCATCGTGACATGATCTAGATCGCCAACCGGCACAGTTGTCCGCCTTGTTCGGCTAATTCACCCGACAATAGTCCGTCACCCGACTGACACGGTTTCAGTCGACTTTCCCTCAGTCTCTTGAAACCGTGTCGCACCCTGCTCAGGCCACGGGCCACGTCAGGGCTGCCTTCTGTCCGGGTTTGCCAGCCTCTAGCACGCTTCTTGCAGTTGATCCTGCCGTGACCAGGCCGCAGACGAAACGGTCGCCCATAAGACCAACGGCAAAGAATTCGGGAAAACGATCCTCATCCCTGAGTATCCCTGAAAAGGTAACCCGCCTCCTGGAGATGTATACCCTGATTGCTCAGGGGCGGCGTCCCTCAGTCCCTATCCTGATGAACCGCCTGGGCATTTCCAAGCGGACCGTATTCCGCTATCTCAGGATCATTGACACGATCGATCGCATCACCTACGATCCCAAGCAGAAGGGTTACGCTTTCCTCGAAGGCAATCGTGCCGACAAATTGAGATTGAGCCATGACGAGCTGACAGTGGTCCTCGCGGCCGGAGAGGCCGTTTCCCACCTGGGAAAATCGTTCGGAGAGCGCTTCCGAAGGCTTATCGGCAATATCGATCTCGCGCTGAAACCAGAATCGGGTATATAACTGCCTCTTTCGATGCCACTTCTCTGACATCAAAATTTCTCCCAATTTCCCTATGCCGCAAAAGGATGTGGCACGTTCCCACTTCGCCCATCCCCTCATCGATCATGATTGCCTTGTTTCGCCGCGTGCAGCAATGACAGGGAGAGACAAATGTTTCCGCTAACAAGTTTGGCCTGAATCTTGCTGTCAGATACACCATGCCACGTAAACCTCTGTTCACCATGATGTTTTTTGAACTGAGCAGAGTGCCGTTTTTGTGGCACTGTGCGGGACCATTCGCACACTCTTATTAATACACCACGTATGTATTACACTGCCGGTTATCCGTTATTGACTTTAAAGGGCCAATGGCGGTAGCCTATCTAACTTTAGAGCCTGCTAACATGAGGAGCAATATGAATCTCGCGGAGAAGATCAAACCCAAGAAAGCGCAGATAGGCGTCATCGGCCTCGGTTACGTCGGCCTGCCTCTCGCGATCGAGTTCTGCAAGGCGGAGTTCACTGTCACAGGTTTTGATATAGATGACAAGAAAGTGGCGCTCCTGAAAAAGGGTGAGAGCTATATCAAACATATTGACGGCTCCCGGATCGCTCC
>JADGQN010000514.1 GCA_017881765.1 Syntrophobacterales bacterium
TATATGAATATCACCGACGAACTGATGTGTCAAGAAAAACTCGGTACAATGCATGCTTTTCCCCTGAGCCAAAATGTGCGCCGCGCGCTGGCCGACCCTTCTTGATCTTGTCAAGCGGTACCAATGCTGCTACAGTATGAAAATGAAGGAGACATCATGACGTCGAGGGCGATGGTTAAGGTACTTTTCTTGTGCACGGGTAATTCCTGCCGGAGCCAGATGGCCGAGGCTTGGGCGCGTAACCTTAAAGGTGATCTGATCGAGCCTTACTCCGCCGGGACAATGCCAAAAGGCCTCGACCCGAGGGCGGTCAAAGCAATGGCCGAGGTCGGAGTAGACATATCGGGATATACATCGAAGTCGGTTCTCGACCTGCCGGATATAGAGTTCGATTACGTGATCACCCTCTGCGACGATGCGCAGCAGGCATGCCCCTTCTTTCCCGCCAAGACTGCCCTGATTCACCATGGCTTTGATGACCCCCCGCAGTTGGCCGAAGGCGCGAGAGACGAAGAAGAGGCCATGCAACCCTATCGGCGCGTGCGGGACGAGATCAGGGCTTACGTGGAGACATTGCCTGAATCACTTTTCGCACAGGCCGAATAACAGGCAGAGTGGCCCGTAAGGGATAACGACATGAGAAAAGAACAGCTTGCCGGTGTCGCCGAGCAGGAATTGGATACCCAGAAGGCCCACTGGGAGAAGACTTTCGTTCAGAAGATCGATATGTTCGGGACCGAACCGAGCTACCCGGCACGGAAAGCCGCGGCTCTTTTCAAGAAAGAAGGCGCGGCCAGGATCCTCGAACTGGGCGGAGGCCAGGGACGTGACACACTCTTTTTCGCGCAGGAGGGTTTTCAGGTCTATGTATTGGATTACAGCCCGGAGGGCGTTAAGACCATAGCGAAAAAGGCATCCACTCTTGGCCTGTCATCGGTTGTCGCACGGCGGGACGATGTCAGGCAGCCCTTTCCCTTTCCGGATGATTTCTTCGATGGCTGTTTCTCTCACATGCTCTACTGCATGGCGCTCACCACCTCCGATCTGGTCATCCTCTCGGGCGAGATCCGGCGAGTGCTGAAACTCGGGAGACTCAACATCTACACGGTGCGCAACACGACTGATGCCCATTACCGCACCGGGGTCCATCGGGGGGAGGACCTGTGGGAAGTCGGTGGCTTCATCGTCCACTTCTTCAGCCGGCAGAAAATCGAGGATCTGGCCAAGGGATACGAGATCGTCACTGTCGAGGAATTCGAAGAGGGGGACCTCCCCAGGAAGCTTTACCTCGTCACATTAAGAAAACGCTGACAGCGGCAGAAACAACTTTTTACCGCTTGTGCTTGGCATCTTCGGTCAAAACGCCGCCGGTTCAACTTACTACCTTTTTTCTCAGCACCTGTATCCTTTCTTGCCTCGATCTCGTCTATACAGTCAAAGCGACGAATCTTACGGTTCGTCTCACAAATCGACGTTTCACGAAAAGGGGGCAAGACTATGTGGTTCTGGTGCAGCTCACCGTTTGCAGGGTTATGGTGGATTTTCCCGATCATGTTCCTCTTCTGCTTATTGATGATGTTCTTCTGCATGAGGAGGTTCTTCGGAGGTCATATCGGATGTTGTTCGTCGCGCGGCAATGGCTGGAGAGGCAGCAATGAAACGGGCAGGCCTGGCCACGCCACAGAAGCGCGGGGAACAGGCCCACATCGGGAGGAGCGCTAACATGTCCAGGAACATCTTTGAATCCATGACAAACAAGTGAGGTCCTTCAACTCCGACGGCAGGTGCCGTCCCGTTTGAGCAGATACTTCAGAACAGGGGCATGGATGAACTCTTCGACGAATGGGTAAAGCGTGTAGAACAGGATATTCTCGCGTTGCTGCGGAAAACAAAAACAATGAGTGCGTCTCAAATAGCGGGCACCTTAAAGCTCTCTGAAAAAGCAACGCTGTCTGTTATTTACGGAATGGCGCAGCAGGGCACGGTCAGAATTACCGGGATCCAGTCGACAGAGTAATCCGCGCTGCATAGAAAAGAAGGAGATAGATCATGAGTGAGGAGAGAAGTTGTGGGCAACAGGGGACGACAGGAGCACCCGGAGGTTACGAAACGGTGAGGATGGAGAAAACGAGGAATGTCTGCCCCATGTGCGAAGACTACGCCCGTGCCCAGGCATCAAAACCGGTCGTGGTGATGTGTTGCGAGGGCGCGTGTCTTCGCGGCGAGATAGCGAGGCAGGCAGCGAACCTGCTCTGTCATAAGCTTGCACCCGATAAGACGGTCCGGCTCTGCCTGGGCGGTGCATTTACGAAGGACACAGGGCAGAGAGGTCTTGCGAGAAGCGGGAAGAGAGTTGTCGCCTTGGAGGGTTGCTTCATCGAGTGCGCGTCGCGCATGATGAAGGGGGTAATCCCTGAGCTCGAACCCGAGATCATCATCGCGGACAACCTGTATGAGTCCGATCGGAGCTTTTTCGGGATTGATGAGATGCCGGAAGCCCACATAAAGGTTCACGCAGAAGAGGTGGCGAGAAAGGTACTTGAATGGGTATAATAGCTCAAGAGAAGCATATGGACGAGCTGCGCTTTGAGGAGATTTATGCGGGCTTTCATGCCAAGATCATCCGATACCTGACGCGCCTTGTCGGGGAGGCCGAGGCTGAAGATCTCGCCCAAGAGACATTTGTGAAGGTCGGGCAGGCGCTCGAAGGCTTTCGTGGAGAATCACAACTCCATACCTGGGTCTACAAGATAGCGACCAACACGGCGCTCGACAGGCTACGCAGCCCCTCCTTCAAGGAAACGAGTTCTGATCCGGCAGCAATCGAGTCGATGGAGAGCATCGAAGATGCCGGTGTGTGGACGGGACGAAAGCCCCTGACCGTCGAACAGCGGGCGATCCGGGAAGAGATGAGCAGTTGCGTTCGCGGCGTGGTTGACCGGCTGCCCGATAACTACCGCACCGCGATCGTGCTGAGCGATCTGGAGGGGTTCAAGGATAGC
>JADGQN010000515.1 GCA_017881765.1 Syntrophobacterales bacterium
GAGAGTTCTCTGCAACGCGAGAGGCTATCCTGACGAGATCAATCCCGACTTTGTGCCCGGTCTTGTGCTGGAGGTGTAACGGACGCGGCAAGGGGTAAGGACGCACCTTGCCGCAAGCACCCTGGTGTTTTGGTCAGAGATATTGTCAATAGTTGTGGATGAGAATTTTCGACGCATCCTAACTTTTTGTTGCCTCGAGCTCAGAGAGCGTTATAACGAACAACCAGCCATGAGCCCCAGCGTGCTTGATGGATCGCACGCGCCGATAGGCCTCTTCCACATCAACATAGCCGGGGTCGATGCCCACAGCTTCAAGTTCTCCAATGATGGTCACTATACACTCGGATTCCGGCAAGTCCGGCGTTTTGGATATCTTTCTTCTTGCTACCTCGAGGGCAGTGAATGCGGCCCGCTCGAACTCATGTAAATGGATGTTCCGGCCACGCAGTCCGGAACACACAGCAGCCGGGCGATCGAGGCCATGGCGGAGCCCCCAGGCCAGGGCACCAATCAGAAAAGAAACGGTGAACTGGTCTGCCAAGCGCCGGCTGACGAATACCTTGTCGTCGTCGCTGATCGTGGGCTCCTTCTTCGCCCTCCTGCAGAGTATTTCGTACGCGCTAAGGACAGCCTGCACATCCTTAGGCAGCGCCGCCTGGTTGTGCCGGTAGTAGTCAACCTCATCGGGGTCGATCAGGTCGCCTGCCCATTCAGGGACAGCCTGGGGTCCGGGCGAAGCCGGTGGAGCTTTGGTACTTGAGATGACGTGCGTGGTTTGCACACTCGAGCCCTTTTTGAGTGGTTGGGCTCTGTCGCCGTTTTGGGCCGCCCAGTTTTTGAAAATCCCGTCCAGGTAGTCCGGCGGCGATCCTATCTTGCCACGCTTTGTGCGCATCTCACGCAGAGCCCGGACGACAGTATCCGTCCCCCACCGGCGGAGAAGGGGAGCCAACTCGATCTTGCGCTTCACCGCGTACTTTAGGTCGCTGGCCGATATTGCACAGCCACTAACGGTAGTTGGCGCTGTCTGATTTACGTCAGCCACGGGACTGATCCCTTCGGTGCGGCAGGCTTCTGCAATGGCGCGGGTTTTTGGTGTGTAGGACCACGCATGGCTTCTCCCCACCTTTTTCGGGGTGACGAGCTCCAATTCTTTAAGTTCCTCTCGCGCCTTCTGGATCGCCCCTTTCGCAAGGCGGATCTCCTTAGCGAGCTGGGCATCAGGCCTGACGACGGTGCCCTCCAGCCCGCAGAGGCCTGCCAGATGTGAAAGCAGTAAAGCGCAATCGAAACCGCCGGTGATCTTTGCGAGCTTCAGAAGATCACTACCGGCCTTACCAAGGTATGTAAGGATCATAAGTACCCGTTCATCGCTCAACTCGTCATACTCCATGTGGCCTCCTCTTTTCGGCGTCGACTGCTCAATAGGAGCGCAGGCTTATGCGCGTCCTGGCCAGCCAGATGATACTTCATGGGCAGCTACTCGGTAACCCCTGACCAGGTCCAGAGAAAATGTGGACGTATCCCAACTTTTTCTCCGTTACGCAGCCTGGCTCGCCTCGTCTACTAATTCGCCGTCGACGAATCTGACCCCGTCGATTATCTTAGCAATCAGCCGATATCCCTTGATCCTTTTCCATGTCTTCTCTGCCTGCTTGCAGAGCTTGAACACCATGGTCAAGGTCGCCAGTCTCGTCCCGCAGCCTTTCGTCCTCTTCGTCCTATGCCGCACCGTTGCAAAGGTCGATTCAATGGGATTGGTCGATCTCAGGTGTATCCAGTGTTCGGCAGGGAAGTCATAGAAGGTGAAGAGCACATGCTTGTCCTTGGTGAGGCACTCACAGGCCTTGGGGAATTTCGTGCTGTAGACGGAAAGAAAGGAGTTATAGGCAACCAGGGCCTGCTCCTTTGTCGGCGCCATGTACATATCGTGGATCTTCTCCTTGGCTTTCGGTTGCACGCTTGAGGGCATCTTGTCGAGGATGTTTGCCGTCTTGTGCACCCAGCACCGTTGTTCTTTCGCGTCAGGATAGACTTCCGGCAAGGCTGCCCAGAAGCCAAGGCCTCCATCCCCTATGGCCAGCTTCGGCCCTTCGGTGAGCCCTCTTTGTTTCACACTGAGCAGGAGCTCCAGCCATGATGATTTACTTTCCCGGTATCCGTCCAGGATGGCCACCAATTCCTTCTTCCCGTTCTCCAGTGCTCCCATGATCACGAGGAAGCACATCTTATTGGTATCGGGCTCTTCCAGACGGACATTGAAATGAATCCCGTCCGCCCAGAAGTAGACGTAGCGTTTTCCGGTGAGATCCCGATGCGCCCAGTCTTTGTACTCGGTCTCCCAGATCCTCTTCAAACGGACGATAGTGTTTGCCGAGAGGCCCGGGGTATTCGGACCGAGGATCGATTCCAGGGCCGAGGCCATATCTCCGGTGGAGATGCCTTTGAGATACAGAACGGGCAGCAGCTTGTCGATTGTGGGGACGCGCCGCATGTAGCGCGGCAGGATCGAACTCGTGAACGATTCACCTTCCCGTTTGTCGTGGACCCGTGGCTGCCGGACCTTGAGCGGCCCGACACCGGTCACGAGCATCCTCTCGGGCGATGTTCCGTTCTTCACCACCATGCGGTGTCCCTTCTCATTCTTCAGCTCTGTGAACCGTCCAACGTACTCGGCCACCTCGTTCTCGATGGCTGCCTGCAACAACCGTCGGGCGCCTTCCTGGATGATCTGCTCCAGTATGGACTTCGGGTTTTCTTCCTCTTGCTTTTTCTCGTCGATAGGTTCATCATTCTTCATGGGCGTATCCTTCCTTCCCTGCTTGCCACAGGGGATATGTTGAGATTTAATTGCTCTCAATTAGGATACGCCTTTCTTCTCTCCATCAACAAGATTTGATTATATCTCTTTCAAAAACAGTATGACGCCAGCACACAGTGGTGTCAAGAAATTACCCGCAACACTCGGACCGATAGCCACAGTGAAAG
>JADGQN010000011.1 GCA_017881765.1 Syntrophobacterales bacterium
AGCCCGCATCCGAACATGACGGACCCGAAGACTATCACTCTTCCCAGTCCGAGCACGCTTTTCCGCGATGCCAGATAACCGGCGCTCACCAACGCGCCGATGCCTGCCGCGCTCATGAGAAACCCGAGCGTGTGAGGACCTCCATGGAGAACATCTCTCGCGAATATGGGCATAAGCACCATGTACGGCATGCCCATTAAGCTCGTGAGTGCCAAAAGCAAAAGCAGATACCGTATCGGTGCGAAGCCGAATGCGTAACGATAGCCTTCCATTAAGCCTTGAAAAGGGTGTGTCGATGCGCCCTTTCTTATTTTGCGGTCTATCTTCATGGCAAGCAATGAGACTATGATGGCGAGAAAGCTGAGTCCGTTGAGGAGGAAGCAGATACCCTCCCCGAAAGCCGCGACCGTTATGCCTGCGAGGGACGGTCCCACCAGCCGCGCACCATTTACCATGAACGAGTTGAGCGCGATAGCGTTACCGAGATCTTCTTTGTCTTCCAACATGTCGATGACGAACGATTGGCGTGTGGGCGTGTCGAACGCATTCACGAGACCTAAACAAATGGCCAGCACAAAGATATGCCAGACGGCAACAAGCCCGGTCAGGGTCAACAGGGCGAGTAGGGATGCCTGGACCATCGCGATAGTCTGGGTTGCAAGCAAGAGGCGGTGGCGGTCCCAGCGGTCGATGAAAACCCCGGCGAAGGACGCAAAGAGGAAGGTGGGAATCTGGCCCGCGAATCCGACAAGGCCGAGGAGGAAAGGGGAATTGGTGAGCCGATAAACCAGCCAGCTCATGGCAATCCGCTGCATCCAGGTCCCTATCAGGGAAACACCCTGCCCGGCAAAAAAGAGACGGTAATTTCGGTGACGGAGCGCCCTCATCAGAAATCTCAGCGCGCTCTGGTTGTTTGACCCTGTTCTCTTGCCTGCCATGTTTTTCTTCGGGTGTCGCGGCCGGCAGCCCGCTACCGACGGCTCACGGCAGTCCGTAGCGGTCCGTGGAATGACAGATTAGATTAGCGGATTGCCCCGTAAGTTGCAAACCTCCACCGGGAAGGACGTAAAAGCCTGCGATTTCGTTGACTTCAAAATTAGGTTACAGTAAGATAGAATTGGGGTACATGGAACATCTATCCACTGAGAAATCCCATGGGATGTTACGCAGGAAGCAGAGTGCCTCTGCTATAGAGATCAGTGATCGGAAGTGTCGTCATTGTTTTTTCTGTATCCAGATCTGTCCCGCAAAGGCTATTAAGCTGGAAAAAGATACGCTGAGGATCCTTCCTGAGCGGTGTGTTCTCTGCGGAAGTTGCCTTAAGGCTTGTCCGCAACAGGCGCTCTCCTATCGCAGCGGGTATGAGAAGGTGAAGGAGTTCCTGGCCAACCAGGAGAGAATCGTGGCAGTGCTCGATCCGGCTTTCCCGGCGGTATTCGAGGCGGCCTCGCCCAGGCAGACGGTAACGGCCCTGAAGCAGATCGGTTTCACGGAAGTCTGGGAGGGGGCAGTCGGTGCGGACCTCGTGAGCCGCGCGTACCATAAGCAGCTCACGCTGGATGGGCTGGCGCGGGAACACACCGAGTACGGGGAGGCCTACAAGCCGCTCATATCATCCTTCTGCCCGGTGATTGTCTTTTATGTGCAGAAGTACTTTACACAGCTTATACCGACCCTGGCACCGATCGTCTCTCCGATGATTGCGGCTGGAAGAGTGGCGCGCTACATAAGGCCCGGGTGGAAGGTTGTCTATATCACCTCCTGCTTTGCCCAGATGAAGGAAGCAGTTGCCCCTGAAGTAGCCGGCGCAATCGATGAGGTAATAACGATAAAAGAAGTAAAAGACCTGGTTGATGAACTTGGACGCGGCTGGTCCGGACTTGAAGAAACCGATTTTGATGGCCCCAGGCCTTACCTGGGAACGGTGGTGCCGGTCGTCGGGGGCCTTTACCGCTCCATGGGCGCAAACTTCGATGTTATGATGGATGATGTCAGCGTCACAGGCGGACCAAAACGGGCTATCGGCGCGTTGGGTCAGGTCGCTACGGGGTACATCAATGCCAAGTTTCTGGATCTCGTTTATTGCGAGGGCTGCATCGACGGCCCATTTGTAGAGCGCGACTTATTCCTGATCGGACGTAGGCAGATAATCGCCCGGTATGCCGAAATATACCTGGGCAAGCAGAACATTCCGAAGATCATGGCTGAGCTCGATACATTGAGGGAGATTGATCTACGTCGCACCTTTGTCAGCATGGAGGAACAGCTCCCGACTCCAACGGAGGAGCAGATACGGGTCATCCTCAAGAAAATAGATAAGCTGCCTCCCAATCGCAATCTCGATTGCCGCGCCTGCGGGTACCCGACGTGCCGTGACAAGGCCATAGCCGTGGCCCAGGGGATAGCGGAAGCGGACATGTGCCTGCCGTACCTCCTGGAGCAGAGCAAGAGGATTTACCAACAACTTGAGAAGTCCCACCGGGAGCTGCAGTTCTCGCATCAACAGCTGGAGCAGGCGCAATCTCAGCTCATAAGGACGGAGAAGCTGGCCTCATTAGGACAATTGGCCGCTGGTGTGGCCCATGAAATAAACAACCCGTTGGGCACCATAACCATTTATGCGCATCTTCTTATGAAGGGCATGGATAAGGATGATCCGCGGCGTGAGGACGTCGAGCTGATAGTGAACGAATCGATCCGTGCCAAGGAGATTGTGCAAGGTCTCCTCAGTTTCGCGAGGGAAACGAAACTGAGGCCGGGACCCGTTAACGTAAATGACCTGATCGAGGACGTGCTGGGACTCGTGATAAACCAGTCATTGTTTCATAATATCAAGATCAAAAAATCTCTCTTCCAGGGCTTACCAACGATCGTGGCGGACGAGACACAATTGAAACAGGTCTTTCTCAACATCATTCTTAATGCGGCGCAGGCGATGGAGGGCAATGGAAAGCTCTCAATGACAACGACTGCAGAGCGGAAACAGATCAAGGTGAAGATACGGGACACGGGTCCCGGCATTCCTCCGGAAGTGGTCAAGAATATCTTTTCCCCGTTTTTTACTACCAAAGAGAAGGGGACCGGGCTTGGGCTGGCGATCTCTTACGGCATTATAGAGAGACATAGTGGAAAGATCGACGTTGATACGGAGCTCGGAAAAGGAAGTACTTTCGTTGTCTCCCTGCCCATTTCAACGGGCGAGGAACAGAGCGGAGATGATGTGAGGCTAGACAGGATAGGCCTTCAAAACACAGCTTCAGGGAGAGGAGACCATGGGTGAGAAGACGAAGATTTTGCTGGTGGACGACGATGTAGATTTTATAGATCTGAATAAAGCTGTACTTCAAAATCAGGGCTTCGAGGTGGCTGAGGCTTTTTCAGGTCGGGAGGCCATTGAGAAGGTGAGATTCGAAAAGCCGGACTTGATTGTGCTCGATCTGATGATGGAGAAACACGATACAGGCTTTACATTCGCAAAAGCAGTTAAAGCGGACCCGTTATACAAAAATGTACCGATTCTAATGCTCACGGCGGTTGCCACGGAAACGGGGTATGATTTTTCGCAGGAGATGGACGGTTACTGGATGAAGACCGATGACTACGCCAGTAAGCCGTTGCTGCCTGATGAGCTGGTGAAGAGGGTCAATAGCCTCCTGGAGAGGGCAAAGAAGGAGGCGGAATAGGGGTCCGGGTCTTTCTGAGCTTCTTATGAGTGATACCGCAAATATCCTTGTCGTAGACGATGAGCGGGGCATCCGTGAGGGTTGTCGCAGGATCCTCACGGCCGAAGGGTTCTCCGTGGATGTTGCCGTAAACGGTAAGGAAGGCTGGGACATGGTCCGCGCCAAGGGACCGTACGACCTCGTGCTTGTGGACCTTATGATGCCGGTGATGGGCGGACTGGAGCTGATGGACGAAGTGGGCCGATTCGATCCGGAAGTCATCATGATTGTGATCACCGGGTTTGCTACGATAGAGACCGCCGTAGAGGCAATGAAGCATGGTGCCTACGATTATGTTCCCAAACCGTTTACGCCCGATCAGCTGGTGGCTGTTGTCAATCGGGGTCTGGAGAAACGACGGTTACGCGTCCAGGCACAGCGGCTCATAGAGGAGCGAGACCAGAAGCTGCTTGAGGTTGCAAAGGAAGAATCAAAACTGCGTGCGATAGTCGATTCGATGGCGGATGGCATCCTGGTGATCAACAATGAACGCCAGATCGTACTGTGGAACCCTGCCGCTACCAGGATGCTCAACCTGCACGAGAAGTTGGAGACGGGTAAAGATATACGTGAATTCATTCCGCAAAAGGACCTCATCGCACTCATTGACAAAGCATTTACGCCGGATACCTCGCAGTATACGGTGCTCTCGGAAGAGGTCGAGCTGAGCGTGCCCGAACCGCGCACACTCATGGTTAACCTTTCCGTAGTTAGAGACAACAACGGGCAAGGGCTTGGTGTCGTGAGCGTGCTGCGTGATATTACGGAACTTACGGAGATCAACCAGATAAAGACACAGTTTGTTACTATGGTCACGCATGAGTTGCGCGCCCCTCTGGCCGCCATCGAGGGGTATTTGACGGCATACCTGCAGGGCCTTGCAGGAACTGATCCGCAGGTCAGCCGTCAGATGCTGGACCGGGCAAAGCAGCGGGCCCATGCGCTCCTCGACATGGTCAACGATCTTCTGGAGTTCAGCCGGTTGGAAGCGAAGAGGGTGGTGAGAAAGAAGGAGTTACTCGATCTCTCCGGCATCATTACGAACACGGTGGAACTCTTGAAGGGACAGGGTGATTCAAAGGGGATTCAGTTCCAGGTAGACCTGCCCGAATCCCTTCCCCTGATCGAGGCGGACCGGTGCGAGATGGAGCAGTTATTCACCAACCTCATATCGAATGCCATCAAGTACAATGTTAAGCGGGGCAAGGTGATAGTCAGCGCGAAAAAAAGTAGCCACGCCTTGAACATTAAAGTAGCGGATACGGGCATCGGCATAGCCGAGGAGCACCTGCCCCACATATTCGAAGAGTTCTATAGAGTATCAGGGCCCGAAACGAGGTATACTACGGGCACAGGCCTTGGGCTCTCCATCGTGAAGAAGATTGTAGAGTCCCATTTCGGTCGTATTGAAGTAGAGAGCAAGGTAGGCAAAGGAACTACCTTTACGGTTAAACTTCCTGTTAAAGAGCAACGCAAGTGAGCCCCTTGTAGGAAGCGTCGTACTATATCAACTCGGAAAAGGAGAGCGTATGGCAACAGCAACCAAAGTTAAGCAACCAATGGATGAGGATAAAGGGTTCAAGCTCAACGAGATCATTGAGAAACGAGAACTTGCACCCTCAATAACGCTATTCAAGCTTTATGTGCCGGACATTGCGGCACGGGTAAAGCCCGGGCAATTTGTGGTCTTACGCGCGGATGATCGTGCTGAACGCATTCCGTTGACGGTTGCCGATTTCGACCGGAAGATGGGCCTGATAACGATCATCTTTCAGGCGGTAGGTTCCTCGACGCAGAGGATGGCGAAGCTGGAGCAGAACGAGCGGATCATGGACGTGGTGGGGCCGCTCGGCAGGCCGAGTCACATCGAAAAATTCGGCACGGTTGTCTGTGTGGGCGGCGGCGTCGGCGTGGCGCCTGTCTATCCGATAGCGAAGGCTTTGCATGAGATAGGGAACCGTGTCATCTCCATCATCGGGGCCCGCTCGAAGGAGATGCTGATACTGGAAGAGGAGATGAAGGCGATCAGCGATACGCTGCTCGTTACAACGGATGACGGCACGTATGGCCATCACGGGTTTGTCACGGACGAACTGAAGCGGTTGATTCAGGAAAAAACGCCCATAAACCTGGTCATAGGCATCGGCCCGGTCATTATGATGCGGGCAGTCACGGACGTGACGCGGCCGCACAACATAAAGACCGTGGTAAGCCTCAATACGATCATGGTTGATGGTACGGGCATGTGCGGCTGCTGCAGGGCAACCATCGGAGGCGAAACCAAGTTTGTCTGCGTTGACGGGCCTGAGTTCGATGGGCACCTGGTGGATTTCAAAGAACTCATGCTCAGGCAGCAGATGTACACGCGGGAGGAGCGCCGGGCAGCCTGGGACCACAAGTGCAAGCTGGACGCTGCCGCCGCAAAACTGAAGAAGTCGAAAGTCCGGGAGAAGATGCCGGAACAGGACCCCAGGCTGAGGGTTCAGAATTTCAATGAGGTGGCCCTCGGCTATGCGCGGGAGAATGCACTAAGAGAAGCCTCCAGATGTCTGGGGTGCAAAAATATGCCCTGCGTGGAAGGTTGTCCGGTGGGCGTCGTCATCCCGGCCTTTATCAAGAAGATCAAGGAGGGCGATTTTATCGGCGCCATTCGCGAGATTAAAGAGACGAATAGTCTGCCGGCTGTCTGCGGCAGGGTCTGCCCGCAGGAATCGCAGTGCGAAAGCAAATGCGTGCTGGGAAAGAAGGGACAGCCTGTCGCTGTAGGCCGGCTGGAACGATTTGCGGCTGACTATGAGCTGAGTCTCGGTGATGTCCGGGTTCCCGAAATAGCACCCCCTACGGGGAAGAAGGTTGCGGTTGTCGGCGCTGGTCCCGGGGGATTGACCGTAGCTGGTGAGCTCGCAAAGAAGGGACACGATGTCACGGTGTTTGAAGCGCTTCATAAGGCCGGCGGTGTGCTCATCTATGGTATTCCGGAATTCCGTTTGCCAAAGGCCATTGTGCAGCGCGAGGTGGATTACGTGGGCAAGTTGGGAGCAAAGATGAAGCTGGATACGATCATCGGTCAGACCATGAGCCTTGATCAGCTTTTTGAACGGGGATTCGATGTGGTCTATATCGGCACGGGAGCGGGTCTGCCCTATTTTCTCAACATCCCCGGCGAGAACCTGAACGGTGTTTATTCGGCCAACGAGTTCCTGACGCGGGCCAACCTGATGAAGGCGTATCTCTTCCCGGAGTATGACACGCCGGTCCGGGTGGGAAACAGGGTAGCAGTAATCGGTGGCGGAAACGTGGCCATGGACTCCGCGAGGGTCGCGCGGCGACTGGGAGCCGAACATGTTTACCTCATCTACCGGCGGTCCCGGGCTGAAATGCCGGCTCGGGCGGAAGAGGCCCACCATGCGGAAGAAGAAGGCATAGATTTCAGGATACTCACCAATCCGGTAAGAATCGTCGGCGACCAGAAGAACTGGGTCAAAGGCATTGAATGCCAGAAGATGGAGCTCGGCGAGCCGGACGCCTCGGGCAGGAGAAGACCCGTTGAGGTGAAGGGGTCCGAGCATATCATCGACGTTGACGTCGTAGTTGTCGCCATCGGACAGGGTCCTAATCCGATATTAACGCAGGACGCCCCGGGGCTCAAACTGAGAAAGCCCGGTTACATAGAGGCTGATCCGGAGACGGGTAAAACAACCAGGAAAGGTGTCTTTGCCGGCGGCGACATAGTAACCGGCGCTGCAACGGTGATCCTTGCCATGGGTGCTGGAAAAAAGGCGGCCGCGGCCATGGATGAATACCTGAAGACAGGGAAATGGTAAGAGAAGGGTCACGGGTCATGGGTCAAGGGTCATGGGTCTGACGTAAGAACCGAAACCGAATCGAAGGCCAATTTCGGGCCGTGCAGTCGTCTGACTGTGCGGCCCGTTCTTCTTCTTTTTGTGCCGTTTTTGCCGACCCGTGCCCCATGACCCGTGCCCCATGACCCTGTGTTTTAATGCTTAAGTTTACATGCCAATAGGCCGATAAGCTTAAGAAGGATAGACCATAGGGAGGGGATATGAAGATTCTTATTCATTTGGGGAACCACCTGATAGCGGAAGCGATGTCTCAGCTCCTGATCAAGAATGGCTATGACAGCGTGGTAACAGGTAACAACCCTCGATCCAATACGTTCAGTCCGGACACGGTCATGGTCGATATTCAGACCCTGGACCAGCAGTTCCTCTCTCGATATCCTGACGCTAAGGTTTTCCTTATCGATACGGGCCTGGAAAAAGAACGGATCATAGCTGCCTTGCTTTCCTACAAAATACATGGAGTATTATCTCCCCGCACCGAACTGGAGCTCTTCAAGAAAGCCCTCACCGTCGTGAGTCAGGGTCAGATATGGGTCGATAATAGCACCGTGGTGGCCTTCCTGCACGACTCGGGGACGCTAAGCAAGACGGGAAGGATCGGGAGCATTACACTGCGCGAGAAGGAGATCATAGACTATGTCTGCCAGGGATGCAGCAACAACGAGATTGCGGATGCTCTTGCCCTCAGCAAGCACACGATAAAAGCTCATCTCAACAGGATTTTCAAGAAGCTGAACGTGACCGGCCGGCGCAAGCTCATATCCCTCGCGCTCAACAATCACCAGTTTACGGCCAACCAGAGGTCCGCGACACCGTAACCACGGGCACTTTAAAAACAAGAGCGACCATTTCCTGCCCTGAACCCTCGGTTTAGCCTTACCTCGAATCGCGGCTCGTTTTTCTCTGTTTGCTCATGGACTCACGACTTAACCCGTTGTTCCTAACAAAAATAGCTCGATGACCGATTGATTCTCCTTGTGGGCAAAGATTATAGTTATATCGTCGGGCTATAAGGGCCCTGGAGAGCCCCCTAGATGCGATCACAGAGAAGGCTCCCAAGGGAGAGATCTGGTGGCAAACATGAAGACGAGCAACATACGGGACGTTTTGAGCCTCGGTTTTTTGAGTAGGTGTGAAACGCTGATTATCTCCGGGAGTGTCCATTCGGACATGAACGCGTTGGCCCGCGCGCTAGGGCTGAAGGCCGAGAGAGAAGGCGTAAGCGTCATGACCGTCAATGCCGGAATGCTGGATGAGGAGTTGGCCGCGAAAGGGGAAGGAGGACTCTCGGTAGTGAAGCTCGTAGGAGTCGCCAAGCCCAAGCTGCTCATTATAGAAAATTTCGGCGTGAAGAAATTTGCCCCTTCGCAGACAAAGGCCCTTGCCCAGCTCATGGTGGAGCGCGTCAACAGGTCATCCACCATTATTACCAGTGGGCACCTTTTAGGAGAATGGGGACCGCTGGTGGGAGAGTCGGTAGGGAGAAAGAGTCTTCTCAGGTTCTTATCAATTCATGCCAGGCAGGTTGTGATCGGCAGTATGGAGCACGCGACCAAAAGAAAGCCTGCACCGCTTAAAGAAACGGCGCAGGCTCACGGGTAACAGTTTTATCGGCCTGCTTTGGCCCGTTCTCGGCCAGTTCTCTCGGCGCTCGTGAAGGACCCTTCCCGCCACGAGCGTGCCGCGTCAGGATCAGACCACGCTCTTCATTTTTTCTTGCAGGTTCTTGGTAAACTCTTTCTCCACATCCTTTGCTTTGCTTTTCATGATCCGATCGCCGAACATGGCCAGTTTGCCGACCATGGAAACGTCCGACTTGTAAGAGACCTCAACCTGGCCGTCGCCCACTTCCTTCAGGTCCACGATCGTCTTCTGCTTGATGTGACCTAGCTTCGTGACGTCCTCGCCCTCGCCTTCGAGCTCCAAGTGCGTGGGTGGCTGGATGTTTGTCAGCTTGTTCCGGAATGCGAGTTTTACCTTTATGGGACCCACCTTCTGCTTCATGACAGCGTCATAGGTGGTCTCGTCAATCTTCTCTATCTTCTCGGCTCCGGGCAGGCATGCGGCCAGCGTCTCCGGCTGCAACAGCATATCCCAAAGCTTCTGAATCGGTGCTTTCACCGTAAAGCTGCCTTCTATAATCATCTGCTCCTCCTGTGCTTGTCCTTATTCTCGTTGTCAGGCCTGGGGCTGCCTACGTCAAGTCCTTTTGTGCCTTCTCCACGTACCCGCCGACCAACTCGTAGGACTTGTTGCCGGGCTGGGTGGCCTGGTCAAGGAGCAGGTCTATGAAAGAGAGACCTTGTGTCTCAAACCACGCCCTGTGGGGCTTATCGCCGGTACCGAACATGTGCCTGGCGCAGTCAACGGGGTTCTTTTTAACTTTCTTGCAAACTGGACAGATCACGCTCACGGTAGCCTCCTTTATTTCTTTGCTTTTTCGTTCTTTTCCTTCCATGCCTTCGCGATCGCTTCAGCGCGGATAGGCGCCTCTTTCATCTGAAGGCCGGTCGCGTAAAAGATCGCGTTGCCCAGTGCCGCGGCATGCGGGTTGGTAAGGCCTTCACCCGCCTCTTTCGCGCCGTACGGTCCCTCGGGCTCATACGTATCGATTTCGATGACCTGACAGCTCGGCATCTCAGGGGCGCGGATGAGCTTGTAGTCAACCAGATTCGGGTTCATGATCTTGCCGTCTTCGACCGGCAGGTACTCATAATAGCCGAACCCGATGGCCATAGAGGCTGCACCTTCGAGCTGGCCAATGAGGCCGAGAGTGTTGATCGGCTGCCCGCAGTCGTGGGCGGTGACGCTTTCGTGGATCTTGAGGTAACCGGTCTCGGGATCGATCTCTACGTCGAGGCCCTGCACCATGTAACTGTACGCGGGGGAGATCATGCCCTTTCTGCGAGGCGTGTAAAAGCCCCTGCCGATAATACGCTGACCTTCCTTGCCGCGAAGCGCTTCCTTGCAGAGGTCATAGTAGCTCATGCCCCTCTCCGGCCGGGCCACGTTGTAAACCCAACCTTGCTTTATGTCCAGATCGTATATGATGTTGAATCCCAGCTTTGCATTGGCGAATTCAAGGAGCTGCTTTTTTGCATCCTCTGCGGCCATCTTTGTTGCGTTACCGGCCATCAAGGTCTGTCTGGAGCCCCATGCGCCCAAGTCAGCCGGAGAGTGGTCCGTGTCGCCCATGTGCACCTTGATGTCTTCGAGCTTAACGCCCAACGCCTCCGCGCAGATCATGGCGAGCGTGGTGCTGGAGCCCTGTCCGATCTCCTGCGCGCCGACATGGAGCTCTACCGTTCCATCATGGTTAATGGTGACAACCGCGGATGAGAAGGAATAGGGCGAGTCAAACCAGTTGAAGATACCGCCGGACATGAAGCCCGCCGCGGAGATGCCGATGGCCCTGTTTTTCGGGAGCTTGCCTTTTGATGTTTTCCACTTCTGGATTGCCGTGAGGGCCTGATCCAGACCACAGCTCGCGATAGTAGCTTGCCCGGGGACTTCGTACCCTTCATAGTGGCCGTTCTTGCGTCTCATCTCAATCGGGTCGAGACCCAGATCATTCGCTATCCACTCGATCTGCTGCTCCGAGCAGAACATGGCCTGAGGAGCGCCGAAACCACGCATCGAGGTGGAGGGCAGGCTGTTCGTGTAAACTCTGTAGCCGTCATAGCGGTACGCCTTCCAGCGGTAGGGGAAGGAGTGAAAGAAACCTGTCAGGTAAAGTGCTGTGGCGCCCATGCCCGTGTAAGCGCCGCCGTTCGTGAATACCTTAGCCTCTCTTGCGCAGAAGGTCCCGTCCTTTTTGACGCCGGTGCGCACGTAATAGTACATGGGGGTACGACGCTTGGAAGCGATAAAATCTTCTTCGCGTGAAAATACGACCTTTACCGGCTTACAGCATTTCATCGAAAGGACCGATGCACAGAATTGGGCGCCGTCCAACTCGAACTTGCCGCCGAAGCCGCCGCCGACATAGGGTGCGAGCACGCGGATATTACCCTCGCGCAGGCCGAGCACGCCGGCGAGGAGCGCCTGGTGATAGTATGCTGACTGGGTCGATGTGTAAATCGTGAGTTTCCCGTCAGGCGTGTAGTTTGCCACCGCCGCGCGGGTCTCCATACACATGTGGTGCTGGCCGCCCAGCTTGAACCAGTCCTCCCTGACATATTCAGCTTCCTCGAACGCTTCTTCTACGTCGCCCCAGGAAATCTGGCGCGTCACGTTCACGTTCCTCTCGAAGCCCTCGTGAATTAGTGGGGCATCTTTCTTGATGGCCTCCATCGGGTCATCGACGAAGGGGAGCACCTCGTAGTCCACATTAATAAGGTCGAGTGCCTGCTCGGCGATCTCTTCGCTCACGGCAGCAACCGCTGCAACGGGCTCGCCGATGTAACGAACTTTGTCGACCGTCAGGATCGCCTCGTCGCAAAGATCCTTGTAACGTCTCCAGATACCCTGCTTTACACCGAGCGTATCTTCTTTCCCGGTAACAACTGCTATCACTCCCGGGAATTTCAGTGCTTCACTGTAGTCAATCTTGAGTATCTTTGCATGTGGGTGGGGGCTCCGCAGTATCTTCCCGTAGAGCATGCCGGGCAGTGTCACGTCGAACGTGTACGTCGCCCGTCCCGTCACCTTGGCATGGCCGTCCACATTATGAACCCTTGTATTAAGGACGCTATATTTGTTCTCGCTCATTGCTTATCCTCCCTGTAGTTCCCCTTGGCCACCGCGTCGATCGCCCTGATGATGGCGTTGTAGCCGGTGCACCGGCAGAGGTTGCCCTCCATGGCGCGCCTGATTTCCATCTCATCCTTTGGCTTCGGTGTCTCATCAAGGAAGGCTTTGGCCGACATGAGCATGCCGGACGTGCAGAAACCGCACTGAAAGGCGCCCTCGTCGAGGAATGCCGTCTGTATTGGATCAAGTTTACCGTTTTTCTCCAGGCCCTCAACCGTTGTGATCTTCATCCCATCCACCTGCATGGCAAGCACGGAGCATCCCTTTACCGCCATGCCATCCACCATGACCGTGCAGGCGCCGCAGGAGACGGTCTCGCAGCCCCTCTTGGTTCCGGTGAGCCCGACATGATCTCTGATGGCTTCGACCAGAAGGGTCTTGGGATTTACGTAAATCTCGTATGGTGCCTCATTTACTGTGAACCGCAATAGCTTCTTTTCCATAGTATCCGACCTCCTTCCCTAGCCCATCTTTTTGGCCTGTTCAAAGGCCGCCTTCGCCATTCTCCTGGTGAGGACACCTATCAGATGGCGTCTGTATTCTTCAGATGCGTGAATGTCCCCGACAGGCTCGCATTCCTGTGATGCTGCCTCGCCTGCCTTTTCAAAGAGCGCGTCGGTCAATTTCTTCCCAACGAGGACCGCTTCCGCGTTCTTCGCCCGTATCGACGTGGACGCGGCGTTCCCAAGGACGATCCGCGCCTCCTTGCAGGTACCGCCCGCATCGATCGTGATCGATACCGCAACGGCGACGATGCCTTGGTCGCTTTCGAGCAGGTTGAACTTCTGATAAGCCGTTGCTGTCTTCGGAGCGGGTGCGGGGACCTGGACCTCAAGTACCAGCTCACCCGGCTCCATGGCCGTTTCGAAGAGATCGGTGTAGAACTCGTCGAGGGGGATGGTCCGCTCGCCCTTTGCGCTGCCCACCTTGACCGTGGCGTTGAGCGCGGTAAGGACCGGCGCGGGGTCGCCTGCTGAGTCCGCATGAGCCAGGTTACCGCCGATGGTGCCCCAGTTCCGCACCTGAATGGATGCCAGCTTGTGTTCCATGTCAACGAGGACCGGATACTTCTTTGCAATCACGTCAGACTTCTCGATCGCGCGGTGGGTGGTCGTTGCTCCTATCTTGAGGCCGCCCTTATCATCGTACTTAATGTAATTAAGCTCATTAAGCCCCTTGATGTCGATCAGGTATTCGGTCTGCACCAATCCCTGCCGCATCACGATCAAGAGTGACTGTCCGCCGCAGATGACCTTGCAGTCGTCCTTATGTTCTGCAAGCATCGCGAGCGCTTCCTTAACGCTACCGGGTTGTAAGTACGTAAAATCGTGAATCATGTGCCCCTCCTTTCCGTGCAGTCTTCAAGGTTTGCCAGTCGGTTCGGGTCAAAGGGAATCTCGGGGAGATCGAATTTGGTGTCGCTGCTGCGCGTCGGCTCCGGCTTCTTGAGCACCTGCCCCTCCGGCGTATATCCGCGATAACTTGTCACATAGCAGAAGCCGGCGTGCCTCCCTCTGAATATACCACACTGGATACACATTTTGCCCGAAAATGGACAAACCATTTTCGCCTTTGCCATAGACTACCTCCTTCTTAATGCATAAGCTTGAATTAAGAGACTATCAAGAGACCCTTCTTATATTTCCCATCGTTTCATCGGACCGCTTATTGAATGCTGATCTCACTGCAGTTGGAGTGAACCGGGCGTGTCCTGTAAAGCTTTGGGATACTATCTAAGTTGTTGTTCACTCTTGTAAATCTCACGGATACTCTAAGACGAAGTACGCGTTTTTGTCAAGCAAATTCCGGATGGAAAACATGATCAGGAAGAAAAGCAAACGTTCATTCCGCTGAACATCTTAATAATCTTTCTTAGCTATTAATTCCGGTCCCGATAATTCTGAATACCCAAATTTGGATTTTCTTTTATGCGCCGGAGAAACAGCTCTTTCTTTTCGGAAGGAACGTAAAGGTAGTAGACGCCCTTGGGGAGGTTATACTTTCGCAGGTGCAGGTTGAGTTCGCGAAAGATCTTATACGACAGGTCCATTGCCTGCGCGAGTGTAGCCGTGTGCACGTCGTATTTCACTTCCAGCACGTACTCTGTGACCGCAAAAGGCTTATAATAGTCTTTCTGGTCTATCGTGAGCCCATATTTCTTCGTGTTTGTGATGATTTCCTTTATAGAGGCGATGCGGTAAATATACCTTTCGGTTTCTTCAGGGAGATACAGCTCAAAAAAATCCCTGCTTGTTTGGTTGGCAATGGCCTCCCTGATACGCCCTTCGCCAGAGTTATAGGCTGCCATTACCAGCAGCCAATCCCCGAACTCATCGTTCAGTTTTTTCAAGTAGCTGAGTGCTGACCTCGTTGATCGAACAATGCTGTATCGCTCATCGATGTTGTCGTTGATATTGAGCCCTTCGCGCTTGCCCGTCTCCTTGATGAATTGCCACATGCCGCTTGCGTTTGCCTTAGATTGCGCGCGCGGGTTGAGGTAACTCTCGATAAGAGCCAGATAGATAAGATCGGAAGGCATGTTCATCTTGTTGATCTCGTCGGATAGGATGGGGCCGTATTTGGCGTACCGTTTGACGAGTATCGTGAGGAGCCCCCGATGCTCGAGCATCTGATAATATTCCCTTTCAAATCGTTCCCGAATGTCATCGACCGCGAGCGGTATTGGCTTATTGCAGAGTGTTAAAGATTCAGGGACAGGGGGAAAGGTAAGCAGGCTGAAAAAGCTCACCTCTTTTCTGGGACCCGCGACCTCTTTTTCTGTATCGGCAATCCGCCTCTCCACCGGCTGCTGCTTCCGCTCCCGGATGTCTGACTGGCCGTAGCCGTTTGCAGCTATAAGAAGGAGAAAAGCAACAAAAAACAGGGTGGTCCATCTCTTCAAGCTACACGCCCTCTTTTACCATTCTTGTGAGGGTATTTGCGCGGTTGCTCATCCGATCCATCAGGTTCTTCATGTCACTGAGCAGCGCATTTACGTTTTCATATTTCTTCTTGTAAATCGCCTCCAGGTCCTTTCGCCAATTTTCCGTTATCTCGATTTCCCTCTTGTTCATTTCGAGGTCAAACTTTTTCTGTAAGTCCCGGATCATTTTGTGATCAACTTCCATATCGTCGTTCTCCCTCCTTTCTTCTAACAAAATATCTGTAGAGGAGAATGACCGCGACAGCGCCAACCACCACCACAGGGACTACCAGCTTTTGATACCGCGTGACATCCGTCACGAATACGTAGACTACATTGCCGAATGAATAACCGAGGAGAGAAAGAAGCCCTGCCCACAAGGCTGCCATAAGGAAGTCAATCACGAGGAAGCGGACGATGTTCATATGTGTGCAACCGAGAAGCAGGAGGACCATGGTGCGGAAGCCGGCAAGGAATCTCATGGTAAAGAGGATAAGGTGCCCATAACGATGGATGACCTTGTCAGCGAAACAGGTTCGTGATCGCATAATCTGGTATCGGTCGATAAGAGTTCGCCCAAACAGTCTTCCTAAAAAGAAGAATGTACAGTCGCCGAGAAACGTACCCGTGCACGCATATAGGATGACTTTGTTAAGACTTAGGAACTCCAGCTTGCTAAAGATGCCGCCGAGAAGCACCGTTACTTCGCCCTCGAAGAAGGTGCCTATCACCACTCCGATATAGCCGTAGTGCATGATCCAGGCTTCCACAGTAGTGCAATCTCCTGGGAGACCCGCTTCGCGGGTACCCGGTCGTCCCCTCCTGCACACCCACTTCGCGGGTACCCGGCCGCCGGAGCTATTCCCTCTCGCTCGCCGTGCTCGCTAGATAGATTTCCAGATGGAAATCTATTGTATACGGATTTAGACCGTGGGTCAAGAAACGACGACGGCTTTCCTGGCCCGCCTTTCGCTCATTCTGACGAAGAGGAGGCCGAGCTCATAAAGTATATACAAGGGGCCTGCAAGCAAGGACATGTTGTAGATATCAGGGGTTGGAGTGATGACGCTCGCCGCTATAACTATAAACAGCACGGCGTATCGCCGACCCCTGGCCAGCGTGCGCGCCGTGACGATGCCCAGTTTCGACAGGAGCAGGAGCGCTAAAGGCAGCTCGAAAGCAAAACCGAAACCGAACATCATAGCCACGCAAAAAGCAATGAGCCGCTTGATAGAGATCATTGCCTTGATCGCGCCGCCTTCATAGCTGATGAGAAAAGAGATGCCATTCGGCAGCGCGACAAGAAGACAAAAGAGGCTGCCGATGTAAAACAGGAGTATGGCTACCCCCGCGAACAGGTGAGAATGGATTTGTTTTCGTTCCAGGAAGGGTCGAAATTCGCGCCATCCGATAAAGCCGGCCACCGGGATAGATAGAAATATGCCCGAGTAAATAGCAAGCTCCACGCTGGCGAAGAGTACCTCAGGTAACGTGAAATAGTAAACCTTCACGTGCACCATTTTGACCAGAAGCAGGATGAGTTTTTTTGAAAAGAAAAAGCTGAGCACGCTTGCGGCGCCCGCTACAATGATCGTCCTGACAAGCGTCTTTCGGAGCGCCTCAAGACAGGTTATTATTTCTTCTCTTACCATCCCAGGTCGACCTTTGAGGTGCCGAGCGAAATAATATACTTCATTGCATCTTCAACCGGAATGGGTAAAAAAAGGAGCTTCTCCTCGGGAACAAGGAGCAGATACCCGGAAGTAGGGTTTGGCGTGGTGGGAACAAACACCGAGCAGAAAGCGGTAGATCCCCGTTGCAGGCGGCCTGTAACCAGTCCAAGACTGTAGGACCCCTCGTGAGGGAACTCGGTTAAGACAACTCCCCTGAAGGATGTTAGTTTCTCGGAAGAAAAGGCCTCCAGAAAATCTTTCGTCGAACCGTAAATGCTTTTTACGAACGGAATTTTCTTGAGTAAGGCTTCGCCGTAAGACAGAAGCTTCTTCCCGGCGTAATTAGAGGTGAGGACCCCCATGACGTACGTGATGATGATAAAGAGGAGAAGCCCAAGGCCGGGAATATAAAGCGATCTGCCCAGTATGCTCAACGAAAGATTCGTCAGGACCGGAGACAGGATGCCGTCAAGAAAGGAGACGATGAGGTAGACGACGTAAAGAGTTACCATGACCGGTATGAGCACAAAGAGCCCGGTCAGTAGCTTCGCCTTAATGTGTCGCGTTACTTGCATGGCCAGCCCTTGACTCCTCCGCGGCCCGAAAGAAAAAGCGGACTCTCACTCAAGCCGCTTGCTTCCGGTAATCTATAATTGAACAGGGGCAAAGTCAAACGATACGATAAGAACGGGGTTCAAGGGTCCGAGGGTTCGAGGGTTCAAGCCGACCCACAGCCGATCTTAATGCTAAGCCGCTCTTATTGCATGGGCTGACATGCTGCCGAGGTGCGCCTTCAAAAGTCTCTTTTTACTGGAACCCTGGGACCCTCGAACCCTTGAACCCTCGCCCTCTACTCAAACATTGCAGTCGCAAATTCTTTTGCCCGGAAGGGGATCAGATCGTCCATCTTCTCACCCACGCCGACAAAGCGGATCGGGAGCTTCAGTGTGTGGGCGATAGGCAGAAGAAAACCACCTTTTGCGGTTCCGTCAAGCTTTGTGACAACAATGCCGGTCAGGGTGAGGGCGTCGTGAAATGCCTGAGCTTGAATGATCGCGTTCTGGCCGTTTGTTGCGTCCACCACCAGCACGGTTTCGTGGGGAGCCGTTGCCATTTCCTTTTGGACAACCCTTTTGATCTTTTTCATTTCCTCCATCAGGTTCACCTTGGTGTGCAAGCGGCCGGCCGTATCAAGCAGGAGTATATCGATACCCCTTGCCTTGGCGGCGAGGGTCGCATCGTACGCCACTGCCGCCGGATCGGATCCATCTTTGTGCTTGATCACATCTACACCCAGGCGCCCTGCCCAGACTTCAAGCTGTTCGACTGCGGCTGCCCTGAAGGTATCACAGGCGCCAAATAAGATCTTCTTGCGATCCTCCTGGAAGAGTCTTGCCAGTTTGGCTATGGTCGTGGTTTTCCCTACACCGTTGACCCCGAGCATCAATATTACATAAGGCTTTTCCTTGTCCGTTATGAGGGGCACTTCGCAGGGCAGTAGGAGCTTTTCTATTTCGGCGCTCATGGCCTGTTTAAGGTCCGCCTCTGTTTTCACCTGGCCGAGTTTCCATCTATCTTTGACGGCACTGACGAGGTACTCAGCCGTCTGAATGCCGACATCGGCGAGGATCACCGCCTCCTCGATGGCATCAAAAGCGGCATCGTCAAGGGTCTTTCCCTTAACGATCCACTCTATCTGGGTCTGGAGTTGTGCCCGGGTCTTGGAAAGACCTTCTTTTATCTTTTCGAAGAAACTCATGACGAGAACAGGTTCAGGTAAGAACGAGAAGACAGGTTGAGGTAAAGACTAAGCCAAAGGTTAAGGTCAATGAAACACAAAAGCTTCTCAACAGTCCCGTACTTATGTCCACTATCTTCTCCCTGTTTTATCTTTTTCCTGCATTACCCTTTAACCTTAACCTTCAGTATCTTTTTCCTGTGCTATCAGGGGCTGGTTGTTCCTCCGCCTCCGCCAGAGTTGGAGCCTTTATCGAAGTAGCCGGTGCGGCCGTTCTCAAACTGTTCGACGGCTTGCTCGTATTCCCATACGTCATCTTCCAGCATGATTTCGAGCCTGGAGAGATCCACGTCCCCTTTCTTGACCATGAATTCAATTCTTGCGAGGTTGCTAGATGGAAAGACGTGTCCGTAACCATCTGCATATGTTTTAAGGACGGCCAATCCCTCGCTCTTCTTGCCCTGCTTGATGAGTACAAGGGCTTTGTATCCCATCACCCGGAAATAGGAGAACCCCTTCTTAAACTCGGGGTTAGCTTCTGCTTCTTTGAGGTAGCGTTCAGCGCTTACGAGGTCATTGAGCCAATAACTGGTCGTCGCGGCCCAGGCAAGCGGCGCAACGCGTTTTTCTGCTTCATAAGCCTTCAAAAAGTCGGCCCTGGCCTGCGTGTAATCTTTGGCCTGCCAATCTCTTTTCCCTTCGAACACATAACGGCTGTACGCCATATTCGTGTTGGAAGTTGCACAAGAAGTCAGAAAAAGGATGGCAATTACGCATCCGGCGTATAAGGCTTGCCGCATACTTTGCATATTCCCTCCTCATTGATTACCCCGATGCAGGCCCCGTCGCTGCAAAGCACCCTTTTGGAAAAGTCTGACTCCTCTGAGTCTTCCTTTACCTCCCGAGTCGACGTCTCGAGTTCAGCCCCGCATTTATAGCAAAAGGGGCCCAACCGCAGGAGCGCCTCGCCGCATTGCTGGCATTTGACGGTATCCATCTCTTGACCGCATTTTTCACATACCATGGATCACCACTTCTCCACAATTAACTGCAAGAGTTGAAGCGAGGAACCGAGGAAGCGGATATGCGGAAGAACAGAAGAAAGAACTTTGTATTCCCGCCTCCACGCTTCTTCGCATCATCGCGTTCATTTTATCTGGAACACCTTGATGACCTTTCCGTTATCAAACTCCAGATACAGGGTATCCTTGCCCGGGCGCGGCACCACCTTCCAGGAAGGTCTGTATGTCCAGAGGATTCTGTTTTCCAGCGTCTTGCTTATCATATCGGGTTCGCCAAGTGCCTGCTTCACCTCCGCCTCATTCTTTTCGATCAGGGTTGTGCCGCGAGGCAGCGCTTTAAATCGCTCCACCCCTTTTCCCTGACCGCAGGCGCTGAGTGTGAGGAGGCTCAGAAGCACGAAGATCACAACCAGAACTTGGCACGCTTTTTGAATTTTCCACATTTTTTGTGGACAATCTGTGGAAAAGCTGTCGTCGCGGTCATATAACCCGTTGCAATTACTTGTAAATGTCTTCTGAGGCGTTACCATGTGCCAATAAGAAAACCTAATAGTTTCGCTCCTTATTCGAAAAATTGAATATCTGAATCTCTCCTGAGCCATAGTAGCTAACTTACCACAGGATTCCTTACGTTATCAACGGGTTGCCTGAAAGCCTTTTTTTCTGCCTTTTTTAGACGTTCCATCATGGCCTTACCCAGGCCAATCTCCGGTATCTGCTCCGCGTAAATGATATCAACATCTTCCCTGTCCAACTCAATCAGATACGAAAAAAAGTTTGCAGCCGCTTCTCGCAGATCGCCGTGGGGAGACAGGATTCTCATACGCTTCGAGACGGGCATCTTCGAAGGGGTCCGAAACAGGAGCACTGACGAAGCCGATGATTTGACCTCGTCCGGTGTCTCAATAATTACGAGAGGCCTGTGCGGAGCATAATGGTAAGGCAGTTGTCCCGGCGAATCGACGGTGCCGTGCTTCATCTTCTCATGTACCTCACCCACGAGGTCCCGCAGGTCTTCCAGGCTGACCGCGCCATACCTGCGGACGAATACCTGACGGTCTTTTATGGCCACGATGGTCGACTCGAGGCCAAACGAGCACGGTCCGCCGTCGAGAACGAAGGAAAGTTTGTTTTCGAACATCCTGGCCACGTGGGCCGCTCTGGTCGCGCTCATATACCCGAATGGGTTGGCGCTGGGGGCCGCAATGGGCTTTCCGAGGGAGTTTATGAGATTCAGCGCCACCGGATGGGATGGCATTCTTATCGCCACGGTTCGGAGGCCTGCAGTCACGAGGTCCGATATGGCGGGTTGCTTTTCCAGGATAATGGTCAAAGGCCCGGGCCAGAACCTGTCAATGAGCTTTTGCGCCTCTGGAGGCACCTCTTTTGTGAAAGAGGACAACCATTCCTTTTGGCCAATATGTACGATCAAAGGGTCGAAGCGGGGCCTTTTCTTCATCTCAAATATTTTTGCAACGCCGCTGCTGTTAAGCGCATCAGCTCCGAGCCCGTAAACAGTCTCTGTGGGAAACGCGACCACATCTCCCGCCCTAAGGGCAGCCACTGCACGTTCTACGGAAGCGGGTTTGTAACCATCGAGGATTTCCGGGTGCTGGTCCATGCTTAAGTGTACATTACGTGGAAAACGGGGGTCAAGGGTCGATCTCGTCTATTTAGTCTTTCTGGTCTGTCTCGTCCGTCAGATTTGTTGCTAGATAGACGAGATAGTTCTTCGTTCTTCGTGCTTCGTTCACAGGGACGAAATGGACTAGATAGACGAAATAGACCAGATAGACTAGAGAAACTAGATGGACCAGTTTATCCAGGCCGTGTTAGTTCTTATATTTAAAAACGACACATTTTGAATCGGAGGAGAAGCAGCATGCCAGAGAGCCGGCAGGGAAGCGAGAAGAAATATAACCGTCTCATCGATGAAAAAAGTCCCTATCTATTGCAGCACGCAACAAACCCGGTTGACTGGTACCCCTGGGGCGATGAGGCATTTGAGAAAGCCCGCAGAGAAGAGAAGCCTGTTTTTGTTTCCATAGGCTATTCGACCTGTCACTGGTGTCACGTGATGGAGCGCGAGTCTTTTGAGGATCAAGAAGCGGCAAAGCTTTTGAACGACGCATTCATCGCCATTAAAGTTGACCGGGAGGAAAGGCCGGACATAGATGCGATCTATATGGGCGTCTGCCAGATGTTGACCGGGAGCGGCGGCTGGCCGCTCACGATTATGATGACGCCGGACCGAATGCCCTTTTTTGCCGCAACCTATATCCCCAAGAGGGGCAGGCTTGGCAGGCCCGGACTCATGGAACTCGTACCACAGGTAACAGATCTCTGGAAGACAAGAAGGGCTGAGCTTCTACGCTCCTCCGAGCAGATCGCCACCCGGTTGAAAGAAGCCACTGCCTTAGAGGCCGGTGGCGCGCTCGGCGAACCTGTGTTGCGTGCGGCCTACGAGAGCCTTGCTCAGCATTTCGACCGCCGGTACGGCGGCTTCGGGGATGCACCCAAGTTCCCCTCACCCCATAATATTCTCTTTCTCTTGAGGTACGCGAAGCGCACCGGAGAGCGGGAAGCCGTGGAAATGGCCGAAAAAACGCTTCAAGCGATGCGCCTTGGTGGCATCTACGACCACGTGGGATTTGGTTTTCATCGCTACTCGACAGACGCGTTCTGGATGGTGCCCCACTTCGAGAAGATGCTTTACGACCAGGCTATGCTGGCTTTAGCCTATACAGAAGGTCATCAGCTTACGGCCAAAGCGGACTATGCAAAGACGGCCCGCGAAATCTTTACGTACATTCTCCGCGACATGACGTCGGAAGAAGGTGGTTTCTTTTCCGCGGAAGATGCGGACAGTGAAGGAGAGGAGGGCAAATTCTATCTCTGGACTGAGCCGGAATTAGAGACCGTGCTGGGGAGAGAAGATGCGCAACTCGTAGCCAAGGTTTATAATACTCAGCCTGCGGGCAACTTCAATGAAGAGGCAAGCGGCCGCATAGGTGGCGGTAACATCCTTCACTTGAAGCAATCGCTAGAGGAGCTGGCGCCCACTCTCGGAATGACTTCGGATGCGTTGACGGTTCGCGTGGATGGGATCCGCGCAAGGCTTTTCGAGGCCCGACGCACGCGGATTCACCCTCTGAAGGATGATAAGGTGCTGACAGACTGGAACGGACTCATGATTGCGGCTCTGGCGAAAGGAGCCCAGGTCTTTAGCGAGCCGGTCTACACCGATGCGGCTGTGAAGGCTATGAGTTTCACACTACAAAAAATGCGGGATAAAGACGGGCGACTCCTTCATCGGTTTCGGGACGGAGACGCATCCGTACAGGCCAATCTGGACGATTACGCTTTCGTGATCTGGGGCTTACTCGAACTTTATGAACTCACGTTCGACGCGGCCTACCTTCGTCATGCGTCAGGCCTCACCGTTGACCTTATCACGTACTTCTGGGATACCGAACAAGGCGCCTTCTTCTTCACGCCGGACGATGGAGAAGCGCTGCTTGTGCGAAAAAAAGAGATATATGATGGCGCGATCCCGTCGGGCAATTCTGTCTCGATGCTCAATCTCCTGCGCTTAGGCCGGCTTACAGGAAATACGGACCTGGAGGAAAAGGGCGCCCGGATCGCTAAAGCCTTTTCCCGCAAGGTGGAGCTCTTTCCCGCAGCCTTCACCCAGCTGTTGGTTGGGGTCGATTTCGGTATCGGGCCATCGTATGAAGTTGTGATTGTGGGTAAGCCGCATTCAGATGAGACCAACCGCCTCGTAAGGGCACTGAGATCCCGGTTCACTCCGAACAAAGTGATCATTTTAAAGCCGGTAGACGAGGGAGGGTCTGAGATTACCCGGCTTGCGCCTTACACAGAAACCTATACCGTTAAAGAGGGCAGAGCAACAGCATATGTATGCTCCGGCTACTCCTGCCGGCTACCCACGACAGATCCCGCGGAAATGCTGCGTCTGCTGGGCGAATAAAAATGTGGCACCTGGGAAAGTGAAAAAAAGCTGTACCTCTGCATGTGATTTTCTGGTACAATGTCCGGCGCGGTACCGATACCGATGATCGGCATCTATCTCATACTTGGTTTACTCCTGTTTGCGTCGCCCGCAATGGGCGCGCTCAAGGTCGAGGACTGTTTAGGGTGCCATGAGGATTACAAAGCCTACGTGCACGGTTCCGTTTCCTGTGCAGACTGTCATGCGGACATAGCTGAAC
Organism: Syntrophobacterales bacterium; assembly: GCA_017881765.1. GTDB lineage: Bacteria > Desulfobacterota > Syntrophorhabdia > Syntrophorhabdales > WCHB1-27 > JADGQN01. The sequence goes on from JADGQN010000011.1 coordinate 23,926, forward strand.
TTCCTCATCAGGAAAAACTGAAGAAGCCTACGTGCGGGGAATGCCACGAGAAGATCCAAGCGGCCTTCAGCAAGAGCATTCACAATAAGCATGAAATGCAATGCAAGGAATGCCATGCCGTGCATTATGTGAACAAGGAGAAGAAATACTGCGCCTCATGTCATGCGGACGTCCCGCACAAATCTCTTCCCGTGAAAGGCATACATTTGACGCGCCTGCAGTGTGTTGCTTGCCATACGTCCATCACTGCCAGCGAAATCGAAGTAGATATAACCGTTCCGGGAAACAAGCCGGTCAGCAGGCTGGTGGTTGACAGCGATGGGAATGGGATTATCGATGCCAAGGAATGGAGCTTCATCCAGGCGTTCCTTGAGCAGGACTACAAAGGCAAGTACAAAATAAACAAAAGGTTCGTAGTCAAGGCTGATGTGCATGGGGTCACGGGTCAGCCCGCTCCCTGTGCTGATTGCCACATCGACAGAAAGCGTTTCGCGAAGGCACGCCTGAAGAGCATTGGCCCGACCACTTATAACGTCCCGGCTGATCCCAAACTTTTTCTGGAAGAAATCCCCCCGATCGCCCGCTACAAGGAAACTGTGCACGGCAGAAGAGGGGTGGTCTGCGCGGATTGCCATGTATCAACCGAGAAGATCAGCGATATTGTCTGCATCAACTGCCACAAAGAGATCTTCAACCTGTATAAGTACTCTCCCCATGGCGAAAAGAATGCTGCCCATTGTACCGACTGCCACAATCCGCACCGTATAAAATCATACAGAGACCTGGACGCGCAAGAGCGTGTCGCCATTTGCGCTCGCTGCCACACGGATTACATCAGTAAACATACATGGCTTCCGAATACTGCCCTGCACTTCCACAACCTTGAATGTACCACGTGTCACAGCCCGGAATCGCAGAAGAGCATGCTCTTCACGTTTGGGCGCAGGACGACCCGGGGGGAATTCGACTTGACTTACGAGGAGATGAAGCTACTCCTCCCTCCCGGCCCGGAAGTAAGCAGACAACTTGACAAAAACGGTGACCAGATGGTCTCCTCCGAGGAGTTGGGCGATTTCTTCCTCCAGTTGCGCAAGAAGCTTGGGACGCAGCTCTATCTCGATGGCTCAATCCTGGTGACCAAGGTTTACCATAATTTCACGGTTACGAGGCACCATGAGAAGGAATGTACGGCGTGCCATTCGAAGGATGCACCCTTCTATGCTTCGATGTTTCTCGTTGTGCCGGAAAAAGACGGGCTGCTTTACATCCCGGTGAAGAACACAGCTCTTTCCGCCCTACCCATTGCGCTTGCCATAGACATGACCCTTTTGGGCGAAGAGAAGATACGCGCGGAGGACGTTCGGAGGCTTTTTAGAATCGGAGGCAAGGGGCAGTCTGGCTTAACGGAGGAGTTGGGACTTAGATGGATTGACTTCGTCGGGATTGCGCTGGCGATCCTCGTCTTCTGTTTTGTGGTGTTGCATGCCGTTTTGAGGGTGGTCACGAGAAGATGACCAGGGTCAGGCTCTATACATTGCCGATACGCGTATGGCACTGGATAAACGCGTTTCTGATATTCTTTCTCATTATTACGGGCATCCAGCTCAGGGTCCCGGATGTTACGGTTTTTGCGCATTACAGCCAGGCGGTCTGGCTGCACAAATACGCGGGTTTCTGCATGGCAGGCTCCTTCATCTTTTGGCTCTGCTATGTCCTGGGTAGTGGCTCGTTCGGCAAGCATTACCTCATGGGAGTCCGGGATATCAAGGGGATGGTGAGCCAGGCTATTTTTTACGGGTATGGTGTCTTTCGGGGCGCAAGGAATCCCTTCAGGCCCTCTCCGGATAACAAGTTCAACCCGATGCAGAAAGTGGCCTACTTTACCGTGATGGTTCTCTTCACACCGATCATCCTGATTACGGGCGTGCTCTTCAGTGACATCCTCTATTTCGTGTCGTACATTAATGCCATTGGTGGGCTGAGGATCCTTGATGCCCTGCATGTTGTGGTCGCCTACGTCTTTGTCCTGTACTTGATGGTTCATCTGTACATGGCGACCCTCGGTCACGCT
>JADGQN010000143.1 GCA_017881765.1 Syntrophobacterales bacterium
TTGGGACCCCCAGCCAGTTGGTGTCAAGTTTTCCGTTCACATTTTTCATCATGAATGACGACAAGCGCATAGGTCCCCGCCGGGATGTCTTCAAAGTCGCAACGTGCTTTCGTATTTCGAACTTTTATTACCACAACATTCGTTGCCGAGCGCAGAAATTCCTTAGGAAAACCAACTGCCGATTCGAAAAGCGCGCAATCTACGGTTCCAGTGCTGTTTCTAATGTCCAGAACCTGGACATGAATGCCGGGGCATGAGGATGGCTGGGCAAAGGCAACGGCGGGAAGATTCACAAACAGCAGCACTGCAAAGCATACTACACCTCGAACTCCCACGGGGACCCGTATCTCCGGATCCCTGGCCACGGAGGCCACCGCTGGCTTCCGAATGGTTGACCCACTCATGATCTTCCCCGCAGTTCCGTGTTGAAGGAAAAGAAAGCGAACCAAACCTATTATTTGCCGAACACCTTCTTCAACAGGTCCGTTGTCTGCGCCGCGGGGTTTGTCCTGATCTTCTGCTCCTCCTGTCCCACCATATAGAAAAGACCATCTAAGGCCTTCGTGGTTACATAGTGGTTGAGATCGACCGATTCCGGCTTGGCGAAGGGAACGGACGGGACCTTATCCATCATGGCGTTATAGGCATGGGTGACCCCGACCTGGTTCATGCTCTCGGAGACGCTGGGCTTGAACTCATCGTAGAGCTTCGAGGAGGTTTTCGATTTGAAATAGTCGGTTGCCGCCGTATTGCCGCCTGACAGGATCTTGCGGGCATCTTCGATGCTCATCCCTTTGATGGCATCGGCAAAGTAAGAGGCCGCTTTCGGGGCAGCTTTCTCCGCGGCATGGTTCATGCTCAGAATGAAATCGTCCACCTGTTGCTGGTAACCCAGCTTTCCGACCAGTTCCGCCGCCTTCTGGATGTTGTCGGGCAGCAGGATCTTGATGGCCTGGTTGCCGAAGTAACCGTTAAGCTGGGAGACGAGGCTGACGGCGTTCTTGGTCCCGACAGAGAGGGCATCCTTCAGGCCCGAAGCGATAGTGCTGTCATCGAGGCCCGCACCTGCTGCCTGGCCCGTGGGCGAGCTGCCGGACCCAGGTAGCTGGGGCAGACCCTTTTTCAGGGCGTCGCCGAAAAAATCGGCTGAGTGGAGCAGTGTCGACGAAATCGCGAGCAGGTAAACGACGGTAACCAAGATACGGAATAGCGTTTTCATGGTTCCTCCTTTTCTGATAGGGCAGGTCCGGAGCGGCTGCATTGACGCATGGCTGAGACACTCCTGTATAATCCTGCCCGAGTGCACGGTAAAATCAAGTATGCAACGCTTTAGGCGCGTTTCCCAGCTCTACCCGGCCGCACATCCCCGGAAGGCTAACCCGCAGCTGGACCGTTTAAAAAGTCGCAAGCACGGTCGGACACAGTGCCGGCTGAAAAGCTGTCCGAAGGAAGACGTCACGCAAACCCTCAAGGAGACGATGGCTAGGGTACAACTATGTTGGCCGCTCCACCTTGAAATAGTTTGACATAGATCTGTTACAAATCGTACAAGGCGTCCGAGGCGCTTCGTCAAGGGTCGATCCACATACCCTGCAGACATGAAAATCAAGCTTGAGCCCCTCTATCTTGCTGGAGACTCGCCCAAAAAGTATTCCTGAATATTTCATGATTTCTCTGACTTTTCCTTCATGCTGCTGATGAGATTTCCATGAGTACATGCAGTACATGATAGCCTCATCGCATGCTTCAGCTTCCAACTCTTTTATGAAATCAGGATACGTTGCTGTTATCTTCTTTAGTTCATTCCGGGCAGCTTGCTGCAGGTTTGCCTTGGTATCACGCACATCGATCTCCATGTCAAGGGTTTTCGCTTCATACCCTAAGGTGGCAAAAACGCGCTTATAGTTACCCGCATGAATCTGTTCAGAACGCGAAAAGGCATGGAACAAATAGGCGATATTGGGGTATGTTTCGCTCAAAGCTTTTGACGTGTAGCCGATGTAATTCCTGGAGGCCAGCGTTTCGACCATGAAAGCGTCCTGCAAGACTGCCGTGGTGCGGGGATAGCTGCTCGCTGGTTTGTTGCCCTCACTTTCTGCTGCGAGGGCTGATAATTCGTAGGTGAAGGGTGAGACAGCAGAAAGATACAAAAACTGTCTTCTTGAAAGTTCAGTCATATACAGAGCCCTCCTGCATTCACTTGCTCTACTGGTTTTTTGATTCTTCCAGGTGCCGAACTATTACCTTGCATTGCCCTGTCTTTTGACTCAATACCTCGTTCCTGCCGGTGTGCAGCAGTGCAGGCTTACGCCGCTTTCAGTTCAGAAGTGCAATGAGGACAGCGCGTCGCCTTAAGAGGGATGGCTGAGAGGCAGTACGGGCACTCCTTCGTTGTGGGATCGGCCACCTTCTCCCTGCGCATCTTGTTGACGCCCTTTACCATGAGAAAAATGGCGAACGCCACGATCAGGAAATTGATAATGGTATTGATGAATACGCCCCAGTTCACGGTGACGGCGCCGGCTGCCTTTGCCGCTGCCACGGTCGCATAGGGCCCGGCCACCTTGCTGCCTTCTTTCAGGACTGAAAAGATGTTGGAAAAATCGATGCCACCGAGCAGGAGCCCGATCGGCGGCATGATCACGTCCGCAACGAGCGAGGTGATGATGAGACCAAAGGCCGCACCAATGACGATACCAACAGCCATATCCAGCATATTGCCCTTCATGACAAATTCTTTAAACTCTTTAAGCATCAATCCCCCCCACATAGAAGTATTTGATGAAGCTCGCTGCATTCCGGCAGCGCTTGTTACCCTTCCTACCGCTCTTTGAGCCCGCAAACAAGCGTTAGCCAATCCCTTACGGTCTCGCAACCTTCTTTGATGAGGTGAGTACCCATGATGAGACCGACAACGGGATCAACCTGACCGTTCCCCAGTCATTCCTTCCTCCACGGTTTGATGCCCTTGGCTTACCTCTCCCCTCCTGAGCGAGGTGGCCGATTTTATGAAGGAGCATCTGGTATCTCAAAATGTATTCTATTCTTTATCAAACCCGAATTTCCATACCAGCGCTGCTATGACTGCGCCTGCAATGGGTGCGACGAAAAAGAGCCAGAGCTGGGCGAGGGCTTTGCCGCCGGAGAAAAGAGCAGGGCCGAGGCTGCGTGCAGGATTGACGGAAGTTCCGGTTACCGGGATGGTCACGAGGTGGATCAGCATCAGGGTGACGCCGATGGCTAGTCCGGCCATGGCGCTGTTCCCGAATTTTGAAGTCGTTCCCAAGATTACAAAAATAAAAAGGAAAGTCATAACAAACTCAATCACAAAGGCGCTGAGGATATTGTAATTTCCAAGGTATCCCTCACCCCATCCGTTGGCACCGAGTCCCCATTCCGGCATGGTAAACCCCGGGCGGCCCGACGCGATCAGGTAAAGGATTGCGGCGCCAAGAATTGCCCCGAGGCACTGGGCTATGATGTACCCGATGGCATCCTTCGCCGTCATTTTCCCCGCGGTAAGAACCCCGATGGTGACAGCCGGATTGATGTGACAACCCGAGATCCCACCGATGGCATAAGCCATTGCCACAACCGCGAAGCCAAAGGCAATTGCAATCCCTAATATTCCTATTCCGCTCGGTCCGACACGTGATGTTCCTGCGATCACTGCAGAACCGCACCCGAAAAGGACAAGGCTGAACGTTCCGATAAATTCTGCTCCATACTTTTTCATGGTCTGCCTCCATTAGCGTGCCGTCGTTTTGGTGCCTCCGGGTAGGTCTCCACCCGGCACGTCATTGTTACTCCCACCCTGGGTTTCTTTCTCCGGTGACGGTTCAATATCTCCCACAGTTCTTCCACGTTTCTAAAAGTGCGTGTGTCCTCCTTTCCGACTTCTTCTACGAGGCCGAGAAAGTGGTCCGGCCTGTGCGGCCACAATCGATAGATGAGGACAAGGAGGGACCACCGGGCGACGGCACGATCAATACCCTTGCGGGTCGTGAGACCATGATAACGTGTACTTTGTGACAAAACTGTGACAAGAGAAGAAAAAGTTCCGGAGCTGTCGAAAAAGAACGGGAGAGTGTTTGTCCGGGAGAAGGGAGAAGGGAGAAGGAACGAGGGATACATGAGAAGATATGCCGCACACCAGAGACTCCTTTGACGCACAACAAAGATCCGTCAATGATGCCCGTGCTATTGTTGGAGGTCTACTCAAGATGGTATCAGTGATTTCTATACTTGTCAATCAACAATCGTGACCGTGAAAAAGAATCTCTTGTATGGGAAGCTCAGGTAGGTTACCAAGCTATGTTGGCGCATCATTGCCGCTTGTAATCGGGCATAAATATGGAGGATTTGACATACGCCATTACAGGAAGTAACTTGGTACGGCATTGTAGGAAAAGCAGAGCCCTGCTCTATGCCTGCCGTTTCCCGCCCTGCGTTTTATCTTAATCTAAACCCCAACGTGACCTAGCTTTTCTTACAGGAAGTCTTCCAGCTTCACCGTCTCGAGGCCTATGGGGCGTATCCGCTCAAAGAGCTCCCGGCTCGCCGCATCAGATAACGGCGGCTTTGTCGCATCGATGCCCATTTTTGAACCGATGCGAGACCAGCCCAGCGGACTTCCCGGAGGGACCACCTCAATGCCCGTGGGGTCCATGGGGTGCACGCGCGTTTCGTCGACAATGAAGACATCGCGCGCCGGATTCAGGCGCGTGGACATGGCCCAGAGGATCTCCGCGGGGTTGAAGATGTCCACATCCTCGTCCACGGCAATAGCCACTTTGGCATGAAGGTACTGAGAGGAGAGGGCTGCCATCAGCACATTCTTTGCTTCGCCTTTGAAGCGCTGCTTCAACTGCACCACTACGCCGAAAATGCCCGGGAGGATCATAACGTTGACGAGATCGGTATACCCGCCGACCGTTTTCAAGCGATCAAACATGGCCGCGGACATGGGCACCTTGTGATAGATGCAGCCTTCTACTTCGGAACCGTTCTGGATCTCTTTATAAATGGCATCCTTGCGCATCATGAGGCGATCTACCCGGATGACAGGGTTCATGCCGGTGCCTGCAACATAGTAGTCCTGAAACTCTGAGAACGGGCCTTCTTCCTCCCGTTCGTGCGGAAGTATCTCGCCCTCATAGCAGATCTCGGCATGCGCAGGGACAACCAGATCGTTCGTCTCGCACTTCACTACCTCCACTTCTTCTTCGAGTAAAGCCCCGGCAAGCTCCAATTCGCTCAAGTCTGCCGGACCCGTGTACGCCGACGCGAAGTAGTACATGGGGTGATGGCCTATGATCACTGAGATGGGCGTCGGCTTGTTTTGTGCCTCATTCTTTTGATAGATGAGATAGAGATGCCTCGGCACCATCAGTATGCCAAGCCTTCTCGGGCCTTTGATCTGCATGCGGTGGAAACTCATGTTGAGCACGCCCGTATCAGGATCTCTCACGGTAATCAGCCCGGAGGTGATGTAGCGGCCGCCGTCGCGCAGCCCGGCGATATGGGAAGGAAGCGTGGTCATATCGACCTCATCGCCCGAAAAACGTTTTTCGCGGACCGGACCATCATCTACGATGCGCGGTTTCCTGAGCTTCGTGACCCGCCGCGCGAATTCTTTGACCATGAGTTTCGGCTCCACGCCAAAGGCCAGCGCCGCCTGCCTCAGATTGCCCGGCGCCTGTCCCAGTGCGCGCCAGCCGGGAAAGCCCGCGACGGCATTAAAAAAGAGCGCTTTGTCGCGCGACTTATAAAGCAAAGCGCCCATCTGGGTCTTCGGATCCACGGGCTTGTTCAGTGTCACCAGTTCCCCGGCCTTATCGAGAGTCTCAATCCAATCCCGCATATTCAAATTCTTTCCCATGGTTCACTCCTTTTCCTTGGTGTTTAAGAGACGAGGTTCTGAGCGTGCTGGCGCGCGCTGATCTGCATTCTCAGGAGCCACGCAAAGCATGCTGCGCCGATCAGGACAAAGAGCCACGAAGGCCATATCAGAAGAATCGCGGCCACCAGGGCGATAAGCCTTTCGAAGGGCTTGAGCTGTTGCTCGAAATAGTTCTCACCCGCGACGGCCAGGCACCATATACCGGCCAGAGCCGCAACGACCGTCGCCAGCACGACGTACCAGGGCCCCACGAGTAAGAGGGCATGGTTATACGCAAACATGATCGGGATGATGAAAGCCACCGCTGCCATGCGCGTGGCGAGCCAGCCTACTTTCCAGCCGTCTGCGCCTGCTATGGACGCTGCCGTGTAGGCAGCCGTTGCATCCGGGGGCGTAATCAGTGCGAGGCAGGAATAGTAAAAGGCGAAAAGATGCGCAGCATAGTTTGGAAGACCAAGCGCGATGAGTGCGGGAATGATCGTCGCTGCCTGGATGATGTAGGCGGGTGTGGTGGGCATACCGAGGCCCAGCAGGAAAGATATGAGAAATCCCAGCATCAGCCCCGCAAAGAGGCTGCCTCCGACAATGCCGACAAAGCCGCTCGAGATGCGCTGGCCGAAGCCTGTCACATCGACGGAGCCCACGATAAGGCCTGCTGCGGCCGTGGAGGAAAGGACGATCAGAATGTTCCTGGCTCCAACTTCAAAGGCCGAGAGCAAACCTATGATATTGAGGCGGGTTGCGCGACGCAACTGGCTTGCCGCGATCGCAGCGAGAATCCCGTAGCCCCCGGCGAAGCGCGGTGAATAGCCTGCAATCAAGAGGTAGAGCAACATGCCTACGGGAATGAACATGTGGCCATAGTCTCTCAACGTTTCTTTGATCGTGACACCCGTGTCTACTCCGACGAGGCCCAGCTTTTTTGCCTCGATGTGGACCGTTGCGAAAAGGCTGAAGTAATAGAGGACCGCGGGGAAGAGCGCATACTTGAGGATCGTCACATACGGTATGCCGCTGAAACCGGCCATGACAAAGGCGCATGCCCCCATAACCGGCGGCGTCATCTGCCCCCCGCACGACGCAACGGCTTCGACCGCTGCCGCGAAGGTCGGCTTGTAGCCCGCCTTTTTCATCATGGGGATGGTGATGCTGCCTACCGTTGCCACGTTCGCTGAGGTACTACCCGTTATCGATCCGAAAAAGGAGCTCCCTATTATGGCCACTTTGGCTGGCCCTCCCGTCATGCGTCCGGCGAAGGCCATGGCGATATTGCTGATGAGCGTGGAACCGCCCGTCTTCATGAGCACCGCTCCGAAGATCACGAAGAGCGCTATATCCGTGGCTGACACGCTCAATGGTATGCCGAAAATCCCGCCGAGCGAGAGATAGAAGAAGTCTATAAGATCGGTTAAACTGTGTGATATGGAATGGAATACGCCGGGCAGGTGCGGGCCGACGAGCGGGTAGGCCACGAACCCGAGCACGCAGTAAAGCATGCCCATGCTGATCACGCGTGTGCATGCGAAAAGTACCGCAACTATGGTGCATAAGCCGCATACAACCTCATACCAGTAAAGGGGCGTGATGAAAGTGAAGCGCTCTGTCGTCACCCACGCATAATTTACGAGCACGTAACCGACGCCCGCGATCGAGAGCGCGATCAGTGTCCAGTCATACCAGGCCGGCACGGGAGCGCCTGCCTTGTTCTTGCCTCTGGCAGTCACGAGAAAAACGATTATCAGGCCGAGCCCGAGGTGCACCCCGCGTTGAGCGAGCGCGTCGAGCGTTCCGAAAATCGCCGTATAGATATGAAAGAGGCAAAGCGCTGTGCACATGATAAGAGAAAGCTTCAGATGGAAAGGTCGCGTCCCCCAGAATTCCTGCCACGATGGGCCCATACCTTACCCCCTATTTTCGCAAGTCACGAATTCTCTTATATTTGATTCTCTTCTCTGCTTCTGAAAGGCGCTTGATTTCGCCTTCCGCCAGTGTCTCTACTTCACAGCGGAGCCCCAAAGCGCTGTGCAACTGAGCTACGAGCCGGCTGGAAACCTGGTCGCGACGGCCTTCGGGTCCAACATACTCTACGGAGACTTTCACGAACTCCTTGTGGCCTTCCCTCCAGACAGTGACCAGATACTCGCTGGAAAAAAGACCGCTCTCTTTTATGGACGGCTCAAAATCAGTGGGATAAACGGCCACCCCCTTGACCTTGATCATATCGTCAACGCGGCCCCTGATAGGAGCGATTCGCTTAAATGTCCTGCCGCATACACACGCGCCGGGAATGAAGGACGTGATGTCGCCGATGCGGTACCGGATGAAAGGCGCAGCCTCTTTTGTGAGCGTGGTGACTACCAGCTCGCCTTCCTGGCCGTCAGGAAGGGGCTCGCCCGTGTCAGGGTCGATCACCTCGATGATGTAAGCGTCTTCGCTCACATGCAGTCCGTGCTGTTCCTTGCACTCGTACGTGGGCGCCCCTGTTTCGACGCTGCCGTAGTTGTCGTAGGCCTTGCACCCCCATACTTCCTCGATCTGCGCACGCATTCCCTCGGTGAGCGGTTCGGCGGTGTGAAAGGAGACGCGCACGGCGAAATCTTTCCGGGGATCGAGCCCGATGGACCGGGCCACGTCCGCAAGGTTGAGCATGTATGAGCCGGTGCAGCCCACCACGCTCGTTTTCCAGTCGCGCATGAACTGCAGTTGCCGTTCAGAGGGTGTGACTGCGCCACTGCCCGTGGGCACCACGGTTGCACCGAGCCTCATTGCGCCTTCGGACGAGGTGAATCCAACAATGAACAGGGTATAGGCAAAGGCGATCTGCACGATGTCGCCGGCTGTGACACCCTGGGCGCGCAAGCGCCTGGCCCAGAGTTTCGCTATATTTTCCCAGTCATTACGCGTGTGAAAAATGGGCTTCGGCTTGCCGGTCGAGCCGGTCGAGGCCTGGATCCTAATGGCCCTGAAATCGCCTTGGTAGTCGCCGAAAGGCGGATACTGTTCGAGACTATCCGCAATCTCTTTCTTGGTCACAAAGGGGATTTTTGTGATGTCGTGTAAGCTCTTGAGGTCGGTCGGAGAGAAGCCATGTGCCGCCCACATCCGCCTGTAAAAAGGGACGTGCTCGTATGCTCTGTACACGAGGAGCTTGAGGCGTTCTGCCTGAATCGCCCTCAGCGCCTTGCGCGCGGGTCGCTCCTCCCGCCATGCTACGCGAACCGGTCTTGCCATAGGTCCCTCAGTCGCCCGCCCGTTACTTTACCGGGCCGCGTTCCTTGTAGTACTTGAGGGCGCCGGGATGCAGAGGGATGCCGACGTCTTTTCCCATATCTTCCACCCGGGCATATTCCATCGATTTGAGCACCGAGGGGTATCGCGAAAAATTCTCGGCGATCGCCTTCACGATGGCGTACGCAAGCTCGTCCGGCATACTGTCGCCCACGACGAGGTGTGCCCTGACCGCGATGCCTTTGACAGGATAATCTATGCCCTTGTACATTCCGGTGGGAAGCGTGTACGCCTCAACACCTCTGAACTTCGTCAGCTGGGCAACCTTGTCGTCGGGTATGGAAATGAGCCTGGCCTGCCGGTGTGAGTTGACGTTGATAACCGATGCGAATGGGAACGGGACGGTCAGGAAGAGGAGCGAATCCAGGTGTCCGTCTATGAACTGCACGGCTGCATCTTCGAAGCTCAGGAACTGCACCTTCACGTCGTTGTAACTCATGCCGTAGAGCTTCAGAAGCCTCTGTGCCTCTATATCATTCGACAGGCCGCGTGCCGCCGGGCTCACCCGTTTACCCCGGAGGTCTTCTATCTTCTTTATGTCCGAATCGGCGCGGACCACGAGGTGGGTTGCTTGAGGATAGAGAGTCATGAGGGACCGGATGCCCCTGATCTGACCCATGGACTTAAAATATCCTTCCCCATCCCAGGCCTCGGCGGTGGCATCGGTGAGGCTGAACCCGATATTGAACTTTCCCTGGCGTATCCCCATCAGGGTTGCCGTTGGGGTACTGGGAACGTTTGCCCCGCTGATGTTAGGGTTGGCCTTCTTGACATCTTCCAGCATGGCGCTTCCTATGATCTGCCATGCACCGCCCGCAACGATGGTACCCCAGCTCAGCTCATACTTTTTTGACAGCTGCGCGTTTGCC
>JADGQN010000516.1 GCA_017881765.1 Syntrophobacterales bacterium
ACTCCTATGTCATAACAGGTCCGGATCGGAACTTTATCATAGACACGGGGCTGAATCGCGAAGAATGCAAGCGTGCCATGCTGGACGGCCTGGCCGAGCTTCGCGTCGACCTGAACAATACGGATTTCTTTATCACCCATCTGCATGCCGATCACCTTGCGCTCGTCGAGACACTTGCCTCGGATACATCAAAAATCTACCTTAACGCACCGGACGCGGGGCGCCTGGTCTCCTTTTTCAACAGGACAAACCTGGGGAATTTTGCACGCCTCGAGGGTTTCCCCGAAGACCAGATCGAGGAAGCTCTCGACAACCATCCCGGCTTCAAATACGGAATCGAACGAATGCCTCTTTTTCAGCCGTGCAAGGAAGGCGACACTTTCAGCATTGGGGATTATCGCTTGATCTGCATGGAGACGCCCGGCCACAGCTTTGGCCACACGTGCCTCTATGAACCTGCGAAGAAGTATCTTATTGCCGGAGATCATATTCTCGGCGACATAACGCCCAATATTCAGTGCTGGTTCGACGACTGGGACCCCCTGGCGACCTACCTGGCAAGTCTGGACAAGACCTATGCGCTTGACGTCAAGCTGGTCCTTCCCGGCCACAGGAGGATTTTTAGCGACTGCCGGGCAAGGATCGAAGAACTGAAATCTCATCATGAGGCAAGGGTTCAGGAAGTGCTTGCCATCCTCGAGGATGGCGGCCACACAGCTTATGAGGTCGCATCCAGAATGACCTGGGACATTGTCTGCGATTCCTGGGACCTCTTTCCCGTAGCCCAGAAGTGGTTCGCTGTCGGGGAAGCCATAGCCCATATCAAATACCTCGTGGGCATGGGCCGGGTGCACGGTGAAAAGACGACCAGGGGAGTTGTATATACCCCTGCCGCTTCTCGTTAGTTAGGCTATCCATGCACGTCTTCAAGCCAACCAAAGACGAACTGTTTGCAGCACGTGGAAAAACCGTGCCCGATCTGATTACGGCAAACCTGCGTGTACTCTTTTGCGGTATCAATCCCGGGCTGTACTCAGGGGCTGTGGGCCATCACTTTGCGCGGCCGGGCAACCGGTTCTGGCCCGTGGTGCATGCCGCCGGGTTCAGCAACAGGCTCCTTTCGCCGTTCGAAGAACGGGACCTTCTCAAGCTCGGGTACGGCATAACAAACATCGTAAGCCGGTCCACGGCAAACGCTGCGGAACTCTCATCGAGCGAGCTACAGGAAGGCGCCAAGCGCCTGGCAAAGACTGTGGTTAAGTATAAGCCGCGGATTGTGGCTGTGCTGGGAGTTGAAGCCTACCGGAAGGCGTTTGGTCACCGGGATGCTGTTCTGGGGCTGCAGGTCGAAAGGATCGGAGATTCCGTGGTCTGGATACTGCCCAACCCAAGCGGAATCAACGCGCACTATCAGGTTAAGGACCTGGCGGAATTGTTCAAAAAGCTCAAAAAGGCTGCGCAGAAGCGGACGCGCTAAGATAAAGAGCCAGAGGCCGAAGAGGCTCCGGGCGAAAACATATTGGAAGGAACGCGATGACTGATTCACTGTTTGATGCGCTTCGGAGCGTTAATCGAAAGGACCTTCATCGGATATGGCTGAAAGCGCGGGAAGGAAAAATGGAGGGGCTGACCGAAGAGGAGCAACGGCTTGGCAAGGTCATGCTCGATCACTCTGATGAATACTTCACGCAATTCGAGTTTGCCGATGTGATGGCCGACCATCAATTCGACCCGGAGAGCGAAGTCGATCCATATCTGCACGTGACGCTTCACACCGTCGTCGAGCAACAGGTAGCCAGCCGGGACCCGATTGAAGCCCTCCAATTCTACAACGCGATGATCAGCAGAAAGTGCAGCCGACACGATGCGCTGCATCTTCTTGCGGCAATCCTCCTCAAATTCTTGTTCCCTTTCCTCCAGGGAACAGGGCAGATGCGGCTCGACGCCTACCGCGAGCTCTTGAAAAAGTATAAATCTCGAAGACCCGATAAGATCCCCGATCTTCTGGATAAAGAGCCTGACTCTGTTGAAGATGAGACGATACCACAGCATGTGCCCATCTTCGATGGACTCCACGATGCTATCGGCGATCAATCTTTCAAAACGATGGAGCAGGCGCAGGCCTTCGTCGATTCATGGATGAACAAACAGAATGCCAGCCCGCTTCCGGACCTTCTAGGTCTGTCCCCCGAGCAGATGCATCGTTTGCTCTACCAACCTCTTGGACAAACAGCAGACATCGTCACGCTTACTACGATACCTAACACCAACGAAATCGCCCTCGCTCCAGTAGTGAAGGAGGTGCGTTACTTCCTCGGACGCCTCGGAGAGCTGCAGCCCCTTAAAACAACTGCAAAGGGGAATCTTCCAAGGAGTTTCTCCCGGGAATTTCATGAGCAATTTTCGGAAACGCCCGGATTTGTTTCCCCAATCAAGTCAGAAGAAGATGATTGGCAGCTCATGGCTTTGCGGCACATACTCGATATGAGCGGTTGGATCAGAAAAAGAGATGGAAAGTTCTCTCTGACCAAAAAGGGAACGAAAATCGTGGAGGTCGGATTCGGTCGGGAGGAGTACTATCATTTGCTCGAGGTCTATCTCCACCGATTCAACTGGGCGTCCAGGGATCTATACCCGAGTCTGGAGATCATCCAGCACGGGGCCCTCTTTTCCCTTTATCTTTTGCACCGAAAAGCGAAGGAATACATTGACGCAGCGGAGCTTTCACGCTTCTTCATCGCGGCCTTCCCCGCCGTGTTGATGGAGGTCGAGCAACTGCCTTATCGAGAACCTACGGATTTTGTGGGCAGAGCCTTCCGCATTCGTTTCCTTGAACGCTTCTGTGAATATTTCGGCCTCGTGACGATCCAGGGAAAAGACGACTACTCCGACGATCGGGAATGGCAAGTAAAAGTGACCCCTCTCTTCGAAAGCGCGTTTGAGTGGAAAGTAGGATCTCCTTGAAGCTCTTAAACGGGAC
>JADGQN010000144.1 GCA_017881765.1 Syntrophobacterales bacterium
ACCCACTTTCCCGGGCTCACGAAGCATCCGGTCGAGTACCTGCGCATGTTCTACGCTGACACCGCGTTGAATGGCAATCCTTCGGCGATGAGGTGCGGTCTGGAGTTCTTCGGAGAGGACCACGTGCTCTTTGGTACGGACCTTCCCTACGACGTGGAACAGGGAGATGTTTCAGTCAGACAGACGATTGACGCAATAGAGAAGATGGGCGTATCGGAGGCGGTCAAACAGAAGATATACGAGGGCAACGCGCGCAGGTTATTGCACCTGTGATTTGAGCTTTGGAAAGGAGAGGAGTCCACAATTATGCGTGAGAGATCCCGCCGCTTATTACCGATTCTCCTGATCCTCTGCCTGATCGGATCCCTCATTCATGTCCACAGGGGCTTCGCCGCGGAAGGCAAGAACTTCTTGTGGATGGTGCGATCGAACAGCTCGACCCTGTACATTCTGGGCTCGGTTCACTTTTTGAAACGGGAGAACTACCCTTTGAATCCCGGGATCGAAAAGGCATTCGCGCAATCGAATGTTCTCGTGGTGGAGGCAAACATCGCCGATCCGACCAAGCTCAATAGTGATACATTGGTTCGGAATGCTCTCTACGCGGAGAACGACAGCCTCGAGAAACACGTCTCCCCGGAGACGTATGAGTATGTTAAAAAGGAAATCGAAAAGCTGGGTATGCCTCTTGAGCTGGTCGCCAGGCAAAAGCCATGGATTCTGGCACTGACCCTGGAAGCCCTGGAACTCATGAAACTGGGATTTGACCCAGGGCAGGGGATAGACGCCTATTTTCTTTCCAAAGCCCAAGGGTCAAAAAAGATTTTGGAGCTTGAAGGTGTGGACGAACAGTTCAATCTCTTATCGAATTTCTCTGACAAAGAGCAGGAGCTCTTCTTGCTTTACACACTGAAGGATTTGAATCTCCTCAGCGATGAAACGAACCAGCTCGTAAAGGCCTGGTCAACGGGGAACGTAAATGGTATTGAATCGGTCATCACAAAGACCATCAGAGAAGATCGGAGATTGGAACCCATTTTCAAGAGATTGCTTGACGACAGGAACAAGGGCATGGTTTCGAAGATTGAGGGGTACCTCAAGACGAAGGAGACCTATTTTGTCGTAGTTGGGGCAGGGCACCTTGTGGGTGATAAGGGGATTATCAAGATGCTCAAAGAGCGGGGCTATGCCGTGGAGCAGCTTTAATGGCGGCGCATGATTACTTCCGTCAGGGCCGGAGCTGAGCTGGCGCTATACCAATTTGCATTCAAGATGGACGAACCCAGCCTTCGGCCGGGTACCCCGGGCGGCAGCGAGGAGCTGACGCAGGCGTACTGAGCTGTACGTCGAGGAGAGCGATAGCGCTAGCGAAGCATCCTGGAAGGAAGCATCCTGTAAGGAAGCAGCGACAACGAAGGTATACGCTTGAAAGCGAATTGGTATTACAAGCGGCTCATCACCTCTTTGACCTCTGACAGATAACGCTTTCTCGTCGCGTCGTCCACCGTGGGCACACCGCCAAAGAGCCTGTGTTCCAGGACGTCCATCCCGCAAAGTGAGTAAATGGCAATGTCTGACGCCTTTTTCATCGCGTCTGTCATACCTGAAGCGTCGTACTGCTCCTTATCCGCTCCCTGCGTGCTGAAGATGACGACCTTGCGGCCACCCAACAACCCTTTGGGACCTTCGGGACCAAAGGCATACGCAAAACCAAGGGCCAAGACACGGTCTACATATCCTTTCAGCATAGCGGGCATACTGGTCCACCATACGGGGTGAATGACGGTGATCGTGTCAGCCCACGAAATATGGTCCTGTTCAGCCTTGATATCGGGCGGAGTCTTACCCGCCTGAAAAGCCGCGAAGTCACTGCCTTTCAGGATCGGGTCAAAACCATCGGCGTACAGCTCCTTTATCCTGACTTCGTGTCCCTTCTCTCGAAGCGTTTGAACAGCCTTCTCAAGAATTGCGTGACAGAAACTCTTTGGATCCGGATGGCAATACACGACAAGATGTTTCATAGCCGCCTCCCCGTTCTGTTTGTCTGCCAATTTCTACTATTATAATGCTGGGCGCTGGTCTGCGCAACTGTGGCGGGTGTTGGTTCCTGGTGCGTGTCCCGGATGCTTGTGGTTTCTTTTGAACGGGAGACTTTTGAACGGGAGAACTTAGGTGGTGATGTTTATGCGAAGGCCCTTGTCCTGGGACGAATAACGGACTTTTCCCTCGTGATCATAGGTCGTAGCGGTGGGTGAGGTGGAAAGGGCCTTTCGGCTACCCGTGAGACCTGAAGAGCCTGTTCCGGCAGACATCATGCCTGCCTTTCCGACCCAAGCCCCGTCTTGCGGTATCAGCTCGATTACTTCGTCGATTGGGGTAGCCCCGGGCGGCGTGACCGTATCAGGTCTCGAAAAGGCGCGGGCAAACCGCTCGTCGCGTTCTCTCCCATAATCCCCCACATCCGCGGGCCGAAAATCACGAGGTACGTTGACAACAATCACATTAATGTTCATAGGCCTAAACAAATATATATCCACTTTTTGTCGTTGTCAACTAAAGTATGCAAGAGCCAAATTGCGTCCTCTCCGGGCAGATGCGGGCAGATCCAATCCCCGCAAGGGTTTGAGCCCCGTTTGCCAAAGGAGGTGGCCCGGATGATTCACCGTAAAGTATTAAGACTTGTGGCTTAGATTGCATAGGATGTCAGGCCTAGGCGGAAGGTATCGATTAAGCGTTTCTCTCGTTCTGTCTGGTTTCTCTAGTTTTTGTCGTTTAACCAGAGAAACCGGAAAAACCGACCCTCATCGTATGGATCGCCCTCACCGACTTACCACCACAATCAGCCGCCCAGATAGGCCGACACCACGTGCTCGTTTTCGAGAAGGTCTTCCGCCCTTCCCTCCATGATAATTTTTCCGGTCTCCATCACATACCCTCGAGTGGCTATCTTCAAGGCTGCACGTGCATTCTGTTCGATCAACAGAAGAGTAATGCCCATTGAATTGAGCGCCGTGAGCGTTCTGAATATTTCTTCGACCACGAGCGGCGCCAGCCCCAATGAAGGCTCGTCCAGCATCATCAGCTTTGGCCTGGCCATGAGACCGCGACCGATGGCCAGCATCTGTTGCTCCCCGCCACTGAGCGTGCCGGCCATCTGAGTCCGGCGTTGCTTGAGGATCGGAAAGAGCGTATAGACCCGCTCCAGGTCCTTCTCAACCAAGCTTTTGGGGCTCTTTCTGTAATGGTGGTAGGTTCCCATGCGGAGGTTATCGAGTGTCGTCAAGGATTTAAAGACCTCTCGTCCCTCCGGGACCTGGCAGATTCCAAGACGCACGATAGAACTGGGACTCTGGCGCGTAATCTCATTGTTGTCAAACATGATCTTGCCTTGCCGGGAAGGAAGGATCCCGGAGATGCTCATGAGAAGGGTCGATTTTCCAGCCCCGTTTGCACCCAGCACACTGACGATCTCCCTTTCCTTTACTTCCAGAGAGACCCCTTTGAGGGCCTGGATTCCGCCATAATAGATACTCAGGCTTTCTACAGAGAGCATCATCACTTCCCCAGGTACGCCGTGATCACCTCAGGATTGGCCCGTATCTCCGAAGGAGGACCTTCCGCGATCAGGCTGCCATAGTTGATGACCACAACTTCGTCGGAAACACGCATAACGAGGCGCATGTCGTGCTCAACGAGGAGAATCGTAATTCCACGCTCTTTAATCCGAAGAAGGTTTTTTGCCAACTGGCCGGTCTCGTTCTCGTTCAGTCCCGCAGCCGGCTCATCGAAAAGGACGATCTCGGGGTCTGAGGCCAGAGCCCTCGCAATCTCCATCACCCGCTGTTCGCCCATAGGAAGACTGGTTGCCGGCTCGTTGGCCCGGCCGGCCAGACCAACAAATTCCAGTTCCTCCATGGCCTTGCGCCGGACCTTTCGTTCATCCTTGAGACATCGAGGAAGCCGAAAGGCGGCTGAAAACAGCCCACTTCCCGTGCGCATGTCACAACCCACCATGACGTTCTCAAGCACGCTCATCTCAGCAAAAGGCCGAACGATCTGGAACGTGCGAGACAGGCCCTTCTTTGCCCGCACGTGTGGCGGGCGTCTGGTGAGTTCCTCACCCTTGAAGAAGACCGAACCCCTGCTTGGTGTAAGCAGGCCGGTCACCATGTTGAAGGTAGTCGTCTTTCCTGCCCCATTCGGACCGATCAAGGCCTTGATGGTTCCTCGCTCTACCAGGAAATTCAGATCGTTCACGGCTGCCAAACGCTGAAAAAATTTCGTCAAGCCCCTGATCTCCAGAATCAACGTTCTCCCCCTCTGCGTAAACGAGCGACAGCCGCGCGTACCACCCCGATCAACCCCTGCGGCATGTAGAGAAGAAGAACAATCAGTATCGCCCCGGTCACAACCATCTGGTAGTCGAGAAAAGACTCGAGGACCTCCGGGATACTTTTCATAATGGTCGTCCCTATGAGGACGCCGAACACCGTCCGTATCCCTCCGAGAACCGCCATGATGATCATCTCTACAGACCTGGAAAGGTCAGCCATCTGAGGCGATATGAATCGATTCGAGTGGGCGTAGAGACCCCCCGCTAGAGAGGCATACATAGCCGAAAGCACAAAAGCTTGAATCTTATATCGAGCGATATCGACCCCCATGGCGGACGCAGCCACATCATCGCCGCGCAATGCGAGCATGGCCCTTCCTACTTTGGAGCGGGCAATGTTGCGCGTGAGAAGCAGAATAAGCATCGCTACGGTCCAGATGGGATAGTAATACTGTTCATCAGTCTTAAAAATATAACCCGCCATCCTCAGTGGAACGATGTCCCTGAACCCATCAGGGCCTCCCGTATACGACGCGAACGTGACGAGGCAAGACTGGATGATCAGGCCGAAACCGAGCGTGGCTATGGCGAGATAATAGCCCTTCAGCCGCAGCACCGGAGCCCCTACACCGTAAGCAACAAGACCGGTGAAAATCATTCCGATAATAAGCGCAAGCATCGGGTCAACGTGATAGGTAGTCGTCAGAATTGCAGAGGCGTAAGCGCCAAGAGCAAAGAAAGCGGCCTGACACAAGGAGAGCTGTCCTGCAAACCCGACGACAAGATCGACTCCTGTCGCTGCGATCACGTAGGTCCCGATGATCACGAGCACATGGATCCAGTAGGAGCCCGCCAGTAATGCGGGAAGCAGATAGATGAAGAGCGCGAAAAGAAGGTAGGGGACGGCCCTGATCACGACTTATACCAATTTGTATTCAAGTGGACGACCCAGCCTTCGGCCGGGTACCCCGGGCGGCAGTGAGGAGCCCCACCCGCAAGCGGGTACCCGGGCGTACTCAGATGTACGTCGAGGAGAGCGATAGCGATAGCGAAGCATCCTGTAAGGAAGCATCCTGTAAGGAAGCAGCACTCCCGCCGGTGGCGGGTACCCGGAAGGTATACGCTTGAAGGCGAATTGGTATTACTCATCCGACCGCTTCATGAGGCCCGTGGGCTTGATGACAAGGATAAGCAGAAGAACCACGAAAGCCAGGATATCCTTGAAGATGGAGGAGACATACCCGGTCGAGAGGCTTTCCAGCAGCCCGAGGACAAGGCCACCGACCACCGCTCCGGGATAGCTCCCTATGCCCCCGAGCACCGCACTGGCGAAACCTTTCAGCCCCATCATCGTCCCTTCGTCGTAGACCATGAAGGAGACAGGCGCCATCAGCATGCCCCCTACGGCGCCGAGCGCTCCGCCAAGAAAAAAAGAGATCATTACAAACGTTTTCACGTTCACCCCCATCAGGCTCGCGGCGCGCGGATTCTCCGCGCAGGCGCGCATAGCCTTTCCAAGGAGGGTCCGTTCAAAAAAGAACCAGAGGACAAACGAGACCACCACCAACGTTCCGATTATCCAGAGCATCTGAGGGGAGAAGCTTGCCCCGAGAAAAGAAATACTTTTTAATTTTGTGAATGTGGGCGCCGTATAAGGGTCCTTTCCCCAGATCAGGAGCGCCACACCTTTTAAGAAGGTTGATCCACCGAGCGTGAGGAGGATCAGAAGCATGATCGAGGGTTTCTTCAGGGGACGGATGGCGAAGCGATCGAAGAGAATACCGACGCAGCCGACGATCAGCGTGGAGAGAACGAGCGCGACAGGAAGAGGGAGTTTGAAGCCGCTATACAGGGAGATCATCGTCATCGCCCCGAGCATGAGGAACTCTCCCTGCGCCAGATTGACGACGAGGGTCACATTATAGATCATGTTAAACCCGAGTGCGACCAGAGCATAAATGGAGCCGCTGGTGAGGCCCGCAAAAATGAATTGTACGGCTTGAGACAGGTGTGTGCTTTCCATGAGACGACCGTTACTGTGCCATTACGAATTTGCCACTCTTTACCTGGATCATCAGGGCGGCATCCTTCTTGATTCCGCGGTGGTCCTCTTTGCTGAATGTATAGGTGCCTCCGTACACGGCTGGGTAGCTCTTGATCGTCTCGATGGCATCCCGGAGCTTGGGACTGTCCTTAGGGCCTTCGGGCTTCACCTGTTGCATAGCTTCGGCGACTACGCGCGCGGCATCATAGGCGACGACCGCATAGATATCGGCCTCTTTCTTAAATTTTTTCTGAAAGGCCTCCGCAAACTCCTTCATCAACTTTTTTTGTGGAAAGAAGTCAGGGAGTTCTCTCCAGACGATATAGTAGGCGCCGGGAAGGAGCAGGGTTTCGGGTTCGTTCCCTTCCATCAGTTTCAGGAAGGTATCAGAGATATTGCCGTGTCCCGTGACATAGGGAATTTTGAACCCCATCTGGTTGAAGTTCTTGGCGACGACCGCATTCGGCGCTCCGCTCACACCGACGATGAGCGCTTGGGGATTGTTCGCCTTCAGCTTCGCAAGTTGCGCCGTGACATCCACGTCCTTCACGTTAAACCGTTCACTGACGACCTCGATCCCATATTTCTTTGTACTCTTGTTTGCCTCATCGTGCCAGGTTTGACCCGTGGAATCGGTGGCACAGAGCGTGGCAACACGTTTAATGCCTTTCTTCGCGAAGTAGTCGTAGATCGTCTCGACCATCCCCGAGGTGTGAACCCAGGTAGCAAACGTGAAGGAGTCGGCATAACTCGGCTCGTAGGAACCGGAGAGTGAGTACGTAACTACCTTCTCTTCCTGCGCCACGGACTTCGCGGCATTCGACGTGGCCGTAATGGCCGTACCGATTATGGCCGTCACTTTGTCCCGCTGAATCAGCTTCTTCGCGTTGCCGGAGGATTTTTCGGGATTACTCTCGTTGTCGTAAACAACAATCTCCAGCGGGTGACCATCGATGCCGCCTCTGCCATTGGCCTGCTCCGCGAAGAGCTGAACAGCTCTCAGCTCAGGTTCACCCAGCCAGGCCCCATATCCCGTTATATCGAGGTTCACCCCCAGTTTGATCGCGGGCTTCTTCTGGGCTGAGGCAATAGAGACGCCGCAAAGCAGCGAGAAACAGCATGCCACCGATACGATAATTGCCAACCGCAAAACGCTAATCCTTCCCATAGTTTCTCCCCCTGCAGAGAACATAAGGAAATGAAAGAGAGACGAGTCTACTTTGCCATTACGAATTTGCCGCCCTTCACCTGGACGATCACGCAAGCGTCCTTTTTGGTTCCGCGATGGTCCTCTTTGCTGAACGTATAGGTTCCTCCATAGGCAGCAGGGTAATTCTTTATTTTCTCTATGGCATCCCGGAGCTTTGGACTATCTTTGGGACCTTCGGGTTTCACCTGTCGCATGGCTTCAACGGTCACCCGCGTAGCATCATAAGCGACAGCCGCATAGATATCGGGCTCCTTCTTAAACTTCTTCTGGAAGGCTTCACTGAATTCCTTCATCAGTTTTTTCTGCGGATAGGAGTCGGGAAGTTCTTTCCAGATGATGCAGTAGGCGCCGGGAAGAAGCAGATTTTCCGGTTCGTTCCCCTCGACTAATTTCAGGAAAGACTCCGAGATATTACCGGCTGTTGAGGAGTACGGAATCTTGAATCCCATCTGGTTGAAGTTCTTGGCGACGACCGCATTTGGCGCGCCGGTCACCCCGACGATAAGGGCCTGGGGATTGCTCGCCTTCAGCTTCGCGAGTTGCGCCGTGACATCCACGTCCTTCACGTTGAACCGTTCACTGGTGATCTCGAGGCCATATTTCTTGCCACTCTTGTTCGTCTCATCGAGCCAGGTTTGACCGGTGGAATCGGTGGCGCAAAGTGTGGCAACGCGTTTGATGCCCTTCTTCACGAAGTAATCGTAAATCGTCTCAACCTGACCGGAGCTGGCCACCCACGTGGCAAACGTGTACGAGTCCGCATAGGAGGGGTCGTAAGAGGCCGAAAGAGAATACATCACCACCTTCTCCTCCTGGGCCACTGACTTTGCGGCGTTCGAAGTAGCCGTGAGGACCGTACCAATCACAGCCGTCACTTTGTCCCGCTGAACCAATTTCTTTGCGTTGCCCGAAGACTTTTCCGGATTGCTCTCGTTGTCGTAGACGACAAGTTCCAGCGGGTGGCCATCGATGCCGCCCTTGCTATTGACCTGTTCGGCATAGAGCTGAACAGCCCGTAGTTCCGGCTCTCCCAGCCAGGCCCCGTATCCCGTTACATCGAGATTCACGCCCAGTTTGATCGCGGGCTTCTTCTGGGCAGAGGCGACAGAAACAATACAGAGTACAAGTAAGATGCAGAGTGGCCCGATCCATACTGCTCGCAACGTCCTTATCCTTCCCATAATTTTCCTCCTTCCGGGCTTATGCCCCTAGGTTTCCTGCTCAAACAATTTCAGAAGGTCGCTCTTCGCCACTTTTCCGCGCTGGTTTCTGGGCAGCGCCCGAATGAATATGACCTTCTTCGGTATTTTGAAATCGGGAAGCGTCTTATTGCAATGGGATATGATGTCATCAGCGCAGGCCTGGAATCCTTCTTTTGTCACGACGAAGCTGACCACTTCTTCTCCGTAGATCCTGTCAGGCACGCCCACGGTTGCCGCCTCGGAAATAGCCGGGTGTTCCATTATGCGTGCCGTGATTTCCATAGGTGAGATGTTGATGCCGCCCCGGATGATCAGGTCCTTCTTTCTCCCCGTGATGTAAACGTAGCCATCCTCATCCGTGTACCCGAGATCTCCCGTAGGAAAGCCTTCTTTAGGAAACTTTTGAATAGTACCATCCTCTTTCGAGTAGCACAAGCCCATCGCCTTGCCTCTCACGATCATTTCTCCCACTTCGCCCGCCCTGCATGCCTTTCCCTGCTCATTCAAAAAACGGATCTCTTTATGTTTGAGGGGTAAGCCCACGGAACCGATCTTGCGCCTCCCTGACGGATTCCCCGCCATCCAGCCTGCCTCGCTCATGCCCATCATCTGCTGGATCGGGATCCCGTACAGCTCCTCGAATTTCAAATGGCTCTCCACGCTAAGCGGGGCTGAACTGGACGTGATGAATTTCAGAGAAGGCAGATCATCCTTGTGCAGGGGCACCGGTTCGTTGATCAGCATGTTGATCACCGCGGGCACACCTGATGAAATGGTGATCTCATGCTTCTTGAGCCAATCGGGAAACCGGCTCCGGGAGAACTTCTTCGCCAGGAAAAGAGTGGCCCCTTTGAGCATCGTGGAGAGTATCGTCAACAGTTGGGCTGATGCCCAGTTGTAGGCACGGTACTCAAGAATCCGATCCGCTTGTGTGATGCCCGTTCTGTCGGCTATCTCATCCACCATGTAAAACAGGCCTTCCCTGGATATATGAATGCCCTTGGGCAGCGTCATGGTCCCCGAGGTATAGACGATGAGGGCCACGTCTTTCCTGCCGGCCGCGGGCCCAGCGAACGCCGTGCCATATTTTGTCAGCAATTGAAAGAAGTCATCCTGAGGCGCCCGCTCCTTGTCGTCTGAGAATCGCATCCATTCGCAGGTGTACCGGCCGGTGTCGAGCCGCAAATCGCTGTCGTAGAAAATAAACTTCGGCTTCACCATGTTAATGATACGATAGAGGTTCTCCTCGCTCTCTTCAAA
>JADGQN010000517.1 GCA_017881765.1 Syntrophobacterales bacterium
TTTTGATATTTCTTGGATTTTTCAAAGAACGATCTAATCATTACAATAAGTTACAATGACAAACCCGCAAACTGGTGTAAAAGAAAAGTATTACGATACTCTGAAAATCATATATGAACTGACATCCCCCTTGAGCCGAAGCGACTTATGGCCAAGCGGGTAGAAAAGACTGGAGGAGTACGATGAAAAAGGCATTATACGGCCTTCTGGGCGTTCTGGTGGTGATACTCGTTGTGTTTGCCGTGAAGGTGGTGCAGGTTGAGCGCGGTAGGGATCGAGTCCAAGATGAAATCAAATCGAAACCCTTCCCGAAACTCTCACCCTTTGACGCTGTGAAAAAGCTCCGGCTTTAGCTTGCCGTTCCCGGAACAGTTATGCGCACCAAGTGGTGGCGGGTGTGATTGGCGGGCTGCTCGTGATTTGGCGAGTAAGCATCTTTGTTTACGCGATCTTTGGTTATCATCGCACATGTGCGAGACTGTCACCAGAAGGCCTCTCGAGAAATTCGCTGGGCGCCATGATACTGATGACGGCAATGCTATTGATCATCGCTACGCTGGTGTTTTGGATTACGCTCCAATAAACGGCGGATTCGACTAGTCGCCAAGGCTGTCCTTCCTCCGTCTGTGCGGAACGGACCACACCAAGACACACTTCCGATAAGGAGTAACGATCATGGTAAATAGAATGTCGCTGACCGTCATTCAATTAAACGATAGCCATGCCTATTTTGATCTACACCAGGAGATGTTCTGGCAGGGTGGTCAGGCGACAGTCTATCGTCCTGCGGGAGGGTATGCGCGCATCACCACGATTATAAAAAAGATTCGGGCTGAGAGCCAGGGGCGCACGCTCTTTTGCGACTGCGGTGATACCATGCACGGCACCTATCCTGCCCTGGACACGCAGGGGCAGGCTTTGATCCCTATCTTGAATTCGTTGGGACTTGATGCCATGACAGCTCATTGGGAATTTGCTTATGGCCCAAAGGTATTTAAGCAGCGGGTCTCTGAGCTCAATTATCCGATGCTGGCAAATAATGTTTACGATAAGGAGACAAAAAAACCGGTCTATCGTTCGTATGCCATAAAAGAGATCGACGGATTACGGATCGGCCTTGTGGGGATAGCCTCAAATATTGTGGACAAGACCATGCCGCCTTCTTATAGCGAAGGCATATTCTTTACCCTGGGCAGGGATGAACTTCCGCCAATTGTCGATACGTTACGCACTCAGGAAAAGGCAGACCTAATCGTTCTGGTTTCGCACCTCGGGTTTCCTCAGGATATGAAGCTATTGTCCGAGGTGCACGGCATAGATATTTGTCTCAGCGGCCACACCCATAACCGTCTTTATAAACCGGTTCTCAATGGGAAAACTATTGTTATACAGTCAGGCTGCCATGGTTCTTTTTTGGGTCGCCTGGACCTGGAGGTGGCTGGTGGACAAATCGTCGATTCCCGGCACCGGTTGATTGAGGTTGAAGCAGCAATACAACCTGATCCCACAGTAGGTGAACTGATAAGACAGGCACTCGCACCCTATAAGAATGACCTTTCAGAAGTTGTCGGTGAAACTGCCACAGCGCTCAACCGGGGAACAACCCTGGAGGCTACTATGGACAATTTCCTCCTTCAGGCTTTACTCGAAAACACCGGGGCACAATTGGCATTTTCGAATGGCTGGCGCTACGGCGCACCGATAGTTCCGGGGGAGATAACCTTGAATGATCTTTATAACATTATTCCCATGAATCCGCCTGTCTCAACAGTAGAGTTGACGGGAGAGGAACTCAAGGCGATGCTGGAAGAGAACCTCGAAAGGACGTTTTCCTGCGATCCGTATCAACAGATGGGAGGGTATGTCAAACGCTGCCTCGGTCTTAATGTCTACTTCAAGATAGAGAACCCTCCAGGACACCGTATTCAAAAACTATTTGCAGGTAATGAAGAGGTACAGGCCGGCCAATACTACACAGCGGCATTTGTCACGCCGCAAGGGATCCCTCAGAAATACGGTCGCAATCGTGAAAACCGGTCTGAACGGATCGTAGATGCGCTACGGACATACCTGGCGGGCCACCGTCCCCTTCACGCAGAACTCAGGGGCACCTTTGTTGCGGTGTAAGAAGGCTCTCGACATTTTGGTGTTTATCATGCGTAAATAATGAAAGTGATCGCCATTTCGCAAGAAAGGAGAAATGAAATGAGACAGAGAATCACAAAGTACCGCGGAGTAGGATTGGCAATGCTCGTCATGACGCTTATGGTTATGGGTGTGGCTTATGCCGAGGACGCCGGAAAGGGAGCGACGAGCTACGCTCCTGTTGATATCAAGGAGGACTTCGCATCGATAATGGCTCGCATGAAGGCTGCGAAGCCCTCAGTGGAAAAAAAACATATGGATCTGCTCAATTTGCGCTATGACTTGAGCAACCGGCCGGCCAAGGATGTTACCATGTCCCGCGGAAAGGCCGTGCAGGAAGGCGTCAGGATTAAACTTTCCAAGGGCATGACGTTGGAAAAGCTGGCAGCCATGAGCCCGGAGGAGATTCGGGAAAAGGATCTTTTCCCGGCAGGTTTCTTCCCTCTTCCGTTTCCGAACCACCCGGAAGGCGGCATGCTTTTCCCAAAATTCCAGATCGACGAAATCAATAAGCAAGAGGGACGGGACCTTACCCGGTTCGATCTGGACTTTGACCTGCCGGACCACGTGCTGCCTGAGTTTCCGGCGCCCATCTACCTGACGACGCGGCCTGATCTTGGCGACGTCTCGAAGGGCAAACTCGTGACGATCATGAACTACTATGAGCTGTTCAACGGGGTACTGAATCCCAAACAGCTCGAGGGCCTGCGCTTGCTGGTGACGCCGTTCCCGCAGCAGCAGTTCAACCAGACCGAGGACCGGCGCTCTGAAAAGCCGAGCCGCGGTGTGGCCTGCCTCGACTGCCACGCGAACGGCCATACGATCGCG
>JADGQN010000145.1 GCA_017881765.1 Syntrophobacterales bacterium
GCAAAGCCGTAGTAACAATTGGTCAAAGGTATAGTTTTGTATGCCAAATGGCTTAATCCTTAAGGAGCACATAGCCACGGTCCCGCCTCGACAGTCCTGTTTCACGATAGACCCTCCCCTGAGCAGGCGAGATTCGCTCAGCTACTTCTCACTTTCCCGGATGGACCTCTCAAGTTCTTCCCGGCGAATATACACCTTCTCAGGCGATAGCCTCACGACCGCGATCTGCCAGCCTTTACCAATTTCCAGAGTGTGACATTCGACACCTTGAGAATCTTTTTTTGTGGTGACTGACCAGACAATGCCCGACATGACCGGGATCGAGCTGGCGCGAGAATTTAGGGCCGTCCGTCCAGACATACCGGTCATTCTTGTTACGGGTTCAGTCATCTGGTCGATGCCCCTCCCGCCGGTGCAGCCGGTATTCCGGTCTTTCTCATGAAACCCCTCACAAAAAGGGGGCCGGCCCGAACGGTCCGGAAAGTGCTGGACGGGTAGAATATATCCTGCAGCCTTCTCCTGGTAATCCTTGTGCAGCCAGCAAGCAGGCTGTACAAGCTTCGCAGGTGAATTTAGTGATTCTGAATCTTCCAATTCTGTCAGGGAAAATACCCGTCTAATGACCGCCTTCAAGAAATTATCTATTATTAGCTGGAAAGGTAGTAGATTATTATAAAGGACAAAGAGATGGAGCAAAGAGATGATTACAAATGTTCTGCGGATCGCCACAGATCTGGTGAACCTCCCAACGGACAGGGGAAGGGGCCGAAAGAGATTGCCACGGCTACCAAAGCAATCCGGGCCATAACCGCCATCGTTGTTTTCGGCATTCCCCTGGTAACCGGAACTGTTACCTTGCTCGGTTATGGGATATATGAAGCATATAAGCGCGTGACCAGTCGCTCATAGTCAATGAACGAGAGTGATATAACAAGGTGAATAATGGCTGACGACACATTTCCAATCATATTGGCACATGGTATCGCCAGATTTGATATTCTACGAGAGATTTTAATAAACAAACTGTCAATACCAGAGGATGATATTGGCGATGGATTGGACTACTTTAAAGGAATCAAAAGCTATCTCGAAAAAAATGGCTTTGAAGTACACCATACAAACGTGGATTTTGCAGGGCCGGTGGATTTAAGAGCAGCACAACTAAGTTATCAAATCAGCCAAATACTAGATGGAAGAGCTTCGTGTAAAGTTCATATCATAGGCCACAGCATGGGTGGCTTGGATGCGCGCCACATGATAGTTGATATAGAAGGGATGGCGGATAGAGTCGCGTCTCTCACAACTATCGGAACACCTCATTTTGGAACTTCCATTGCTGATTTTGCGATAAGTAAAAGCGGAAGTCTCATTATTAGTATTCTTAAACCCATTATTGATTTAAAAGGATTTGAGGACTTAACAACAGAATCTTGTCTGAGTTTTAATATGCGTGCCAAGGATAGAGAAGCGAGCAACAATGTGGTATACAGAACCTATGCTAGTTCCGAAGAACGAGATCTTGTGTTTCTTCCGCTGCAGGCTTCCTGGTTCTTAATCAATCACAAGGAAGGTGAAAATGACGGATTAGTATCAGTGAAGTCCCAACAATGGGATAAGAGATTGATTGGGAGCGATGGGAGGCAAAAAGCAATAGAACAATTTCGCTTTCCAATTCCTGCGGATCATCTGAATGAAGTTGGTTGGTGGGATTTGCAAGAAACTAATCCAGCATTAGGATTATTGAACATAGCGAAACAGAAAGAGGAATATGAAAATAAGATAAAGAACATATATTTACAAATCGCAAAGACCTTATAGAGGAATAACTTCTTAAGATTTGGTATTGATCGAAAGTATGGCAGGCCTAACGATGCGCTAAACACGGGGGGAAACACGGGTTGTCTGAAACTTTGTGAATTCAAGAGGTTTCAAACTCCCTTACACCTCGTCGGCGTTTTGCTGCCGGTTAGCCTGGCGTTACACTCTTTCTGGGGGCAATCTTGAAACAACGTGTTCAGCCTCTGATTCCCCTGGGCTACTCGGCGAATTCCCATTATTCTGTCACAAGTAGAGGCTTTCTAAACTTGCCCATTTCCGTCTTTAGCGGGGAGTTAATATCCGGTCAAACTGCAGGAGCAGGCCGCAAAGCATTTTAAGGGCAAAGCAGTTTTCGGCGCGGCGCTTAGGCGTGGTACCAAGGTCGTCGATTCAAGCTCGGATACCTACACACTTCTGTACGTGGGAAAGAAGACCCGGCTCACAATGTGTACATCCCGGGAAGGAGTGCACATCACGGCCCGCCCATATGAGAATGAAAGGGTGCTGACGCATCTCTACTACTACCTTGGCTATGACGTGGAACCGACCTGCAAGTGATACGGTTGCTGGGTTCAGTCATCGCTTCCCTGGCTCTTTTTCGGGTTCACTTCTTTCATGCCCACCTCCAGATATCTCTTGGCTAGGTTCGTGTAAAGCTCAATGCTCATGTCCTCGTTGTCTCTATCGGCCTGGATGATTTCGCGTACCTTCTGCGACGGGTTGCCTGCCATGACCACGGAGGACGGCACCTGTTGCGCTCTCTTTACCACTGCACCTTCAGCTATAATAGACCGGCTGCCTATCCCGGACCTGATGCTCAGGATCGCACCCATGCCGATCATGGCTGAATCACCGATCGATCTTGCATGGACAACAGCTCCGTGGCCCACAACCACCCTGTTGCCGATCGTGCAGTGTTCATCGGGCGGTGCATGGATGACCACGCCTTCTTCGATCACCGCCTCGTTCCCGATCTCTATCGTGCCGTAGTCACCTCGAAGGATTGCCCCGTGGCCGACGTAGCAGTTCTTGCCTATCCGCACGTCCCCGATCACCTGAGCGGTCTCACTCACATAGGTGCCGTCACCGACAGACGGCACCCTTCCGTCAAAACTGTAGAACATGACTACCTCTGTGCGCCCCGCATCCGTTATTGAGTGTGACGCCCTATTTTGTCATTTACCCCAGACCGGCCTTGGGTAAACGAGCTTTGTTGTGGCCACGCTCTTGGGCCAGATGAGCTCCGTTTGCCCGTTCGTCGTTTGTATCGCATACTGGAAGGGAGCAGGCAAGCCCCTTTTGTCAAAGGTAATGCCGTTGCCGTAAGGCAGGTCAAACTTGTTTGCCCTGAGGTAATCTCTGATCTTCGCGTTGTCGAGCGTGCCCGCCCCCTGCACCGCAAGCTCAAGCGTCTTCATCCAGGAGAAGCCGAAGCCAAAGTAAATGGGCGCTGCAGGCAGCTTGAGGCGTTCCTTGGCCCCATTATTGATCAGCTCGTTATACTTGAAAGGGAGTTTGAAGCTCCACGGCGTTCCCGCTATCACGTTATTGCCCTCCGGCCCCATCTCCTTCATCCAGGCAGGGATGGTTGAGGCGATCAGCTGGAACATAAGTGTCGGGTTATAGTTCATGGCCTTGGCCGCGCGCGCCACCATCACGCCGTCGTCGAAAAAGGAGAGACAGACAAGCAAATCCGCGTTCCTGCCCTTGGGCTTGCTCACGAGCGGTGTGGCATCGCTGAGAGGCAGATTGTACACCTCGTCCACGACCGTTTTGATGCCGTTCCTCTCTGCCATCTTAAGCATGCTGGGCTTTGTCGTGAGGCCGATCACATTGTTCATCGTGAGGATGGCCATGTTTTTGGGACGCTCGGCCTTAGGTATGAGATCTTCTACCACCCCGCTGAGAGCAAGGGCGGGCCAGTCGCTGATCAGGGGCGGGCTGGCAAAGCTGTATGTATAGCCTTGTTCGAAGGAGGGAAGCTGTCCTCCCATGCCGAGAAAGACCTTGCCATACTTCTCCATGAGGGGCATAAGCGCAACGTTAGACGTAGCAGGATAGCCCCCGAAGACGAGGTCAACATTATCAACCGTGATCGCCCGTTCATAATACGTTATCGCCTTGTCAGTGTTCGACTCGTCGTCGCGGATCGTGAGCCTGACAGGACGACCGAGCAGTCCGCCTCGCTTGTTCACGTCATCCGCCCAGAACTCATACCCTGCCTTAATCAGCTTCGCCGTTTCGGAATAGATGCCGGTGAGCGGTAGCGATCCACCGATCTTGATCGGGCTTGGCCCTGTCTGCTGCGCTAAGGCTCCTGCAGCAAAGGCGAGCGTGAATGAGACTGCAAGAATGAATCCCATGACCTGCTTTTTCATAATCCCTCCATAAATCCGTTATGATCCCGGCGAACCGGTTCCTCTGGAACCCTTACACATTGGTAAAAATTACATTTCCTCTTTAGAAACATGTTGCGACGCACCTACGTCTCAGGAATAACGGGCAGGACAAGGTGAGACTGATACTCCTTGTTCCGATATATCTTATGCGCTGTAGTTTTGCTGCTGCAAAGGAGCGGGTGGTAGTGTATGAGCATTTCAGGATCGGTCGGAGATACCATGCTCTTGATTTCCAATTTGATACGATGGCCGATCCTGAACATGTTTGCAATGGGCGCAACCTCTATGGGGTACTCATAGATTTGGCCGGGCGTAACAGGCTCTGCGCTCGTATGGGGATGATACGGCTGCCAGGGCTTCGACCTGCTTTCATCAATCGCCCTGTGCGACGCTTTAAGGTTGCCCCTGCCTAGAAACTGCTCGATGCCATGTTCGTCCACATCGTACAGCTCGGCTATCCAATTCGTATCGTCCACATCAATCGAAGCGAACAGGTGCAGCCCGATAGGGCCGATGATCTCCAGGTCCTCGGTCATGGGAGCAGTGAGGTATTTGATGGATTGCCTCTTTGATGATACCCAGAGAGGCTGCTGCATAAAGGAGTCAGGCTCATCATTGTAACGCTCGGGATCCTGCGACAGAGATTCCCAGCTGCGCAGGTAAAACTTGGTCCACTGCGTCTCGGGCAAAGGCCACTCATTTTCATAGCGCCAGCGATTGGCGCCTGTAACAAAGATCTTTACGGGCGGCTCATCCATGATGCCGGTGTCGTTGCCTTTGAGCCAGTGGTCGTGCCACCGTATGACCGTATCAAGCTCCTGCCTCCACGGGCGGTCGGGGATACCGGGATTCATGATCATGAGTTTCTTTTGCGTGCTCACCCCGGCGTAGACGCTCAACTGGCCGAACACGTTGTAAAAATGCCTCCATGCACCGACTGAATAGACCGGGACCTTGATCTTGTCGTAGAAGGGATATGCTGACCTCTCAGCATAGAATGGCCCATTGAGAGGGTTCAGGACGAGGTCTGTGAATATGGGGTTCTTCTGGGGATAATGGAGCAGGTGATACACATTCGGATAATAGCGTATGTCCGGATTCTTCAATGCTTCTTTGCGCAGGCGGTCAAACTCTTCCTTCGGGAGGTTCTTCATCATGGCCGAGACAACATTCCTGGGCGCATAGCCACTCGTGCCCAGGCGGCCGTCCCACAACCCATAGATGAAAAGACAAAGGGTCCCGCCCGGGTATGCCATGCGATATAGGTCTGCCCACACCCCTGTCGGATAAATCGATTTCAGGTGCGGCGGCTGCTCGGCAGCGGTCGCCAACTGCACTTCTCCAAAGTATGAGTAACCTGTCATCCCGACGTTGCCGTCGCACCAGGGTTGCTCCGCTATCCATTCGACAAGATCGTGCCCATCCTCTCCCTCCGTCTTGGCGTGGAGGCCGACATACTGACCTTCCGAGTAACCTGTTCCTCTGATGTCCACGATAACATGGACATATCCCCTGGAGACTATATCATTGGTGTCTCCCGCTTCTATATTCCCATCCCAGAGCGCACTTTTATCGAGCGGCTGCGGCGGTAACAATATTTTTTGCCCTTCTTTACCGTACGGAGACATGGCCAGCAAGGCCGGGAATTTCCCAGGAGCATCCGGACGGAAAATGTCGACCGCCAGGCGAACCCCGTCGCGCATCGTTACGTAAACATCTTCTTCCGCTCTAATCCCGTACCTGGGTTGTGATATCAGTGCCCGCCAATCTTTCCCCATGCGTATCTCCTTTTGTCAGAGGTGGGTCTGCGCAACGACGTCAATAACGCTATGGTAGTAAGGTGGGATACGGGTTGTCAAGAGATTTATCGAGAAATGGATGCGGATGGGCAAAGAGATGCTCCCCCGTCATACCGAGCTTGATTAAGCCAGAGACTCTAATAGCGTTGGCCTCCGCTCGCGTCAATATGATTGCCGTGTTTTAAGTTTGAGAATTTTGACATTAGGATTTGTTCGAAATTTCGGTAACGTTAGCGAAGCATCCTGTAAGGAAATCGGGAGTTGAGAATTGATATCGCGAAGTTGAAATAGATTTGGCTAGTATTATAATTTGCGTTAGACTCTGCACGTGATATTCGGGACGCGAAGAAAAGGAGGGTTTGGCCAGGAAATGGAGCGCGGGCATCCCAGGGGGTTGTACTTTCTTTTTTTCACGGAAATGTGGGAGCGGTTCTCTTATTACGGTATGAAGGCGCTTCTCGTCTATTATATGATGAAGCATCTTCTGTTCACCCAGGAGCAAGCGTCTCACATCTACGGACTCTATACCGGGTTTGTATATTTCACGCCCTTTTTCGGTGGACTGCTCGCAGACCGGGTTCTGGGGCAGCGCCGGACCGTCATCGTGGGGGCGGTGCTCATGGCCATCGGCCACTTTCTCATGGCCGTCGAGGTCATGTTCTTCCCGGCCCTGCTCTTTCTTATTCTCGGAAACGGCGCTTTCAAACCGAATATCTCCACGCAGGTCGGCGCCCTTTATCTTCCGGGCGATCACAGGCGCGACCGAGCGTTCAGCATTTTCTACATGGGCATCAACCTCGGGGCCTTTTTGTCACCTCTTGTGTGCGGCACGCTGGGTGAGGTCTATGGCTGGCATTACGGCTTCAGCGCCGCAGGGGTGGGCATGCTGGCCGGTCTTGCAATCTATCTTATTGGTCAGAAGCATCTGGCGCCCGACTACATCGCGAGGCGAACTTCAGGCGAGGTTCCGCGACATGAGGCTCTCAGCCGGGATGACCGGAGCAAAATACTCGGGCTCGTGGTATTGATGATCTTCGTGATCATTTTTTGGGGGGTCTACGAGCAGCAGGGCAACACGCTTGCCCTCTGGGCTGATGTGAATACCGACCGTCACATCTTGGGATGGGAAATGCCGGCCTCCTGGTTCCAGGCGTTCAACCCCGCCATGATTATCCTTCTGACGCCGGTCATCACCAGCTTCTGGTCCTGGCAGGCCCGGCGGGACAGTGAACCTTCCAGCGTCGCCAAAATGGCCATCGGATGCATGCTGCTGGGTGGTTCTTTCGTGGTCATGATCTTTGCCGCGCGCGTTTCTACAGAGCAACAAACCGTGAGCATTTGGTGGCTCTTCTCATGCATGGTCATCCTTACGATCGGAGAACTCTATCTGTCTCCCGTCGGCCTCTCGCTCGTGACAAAGCTTGCGCCCGCACGCATGGTCTCGATGCTCATGGGGATGTGGTTCCTATCAAGCTTTGCGGGCAACTACATGGCAGGCTATCTGGGTACCTTCTGGGAGAAGATGCCAAAGGCAGATTTTTTTCTCATACTTTCGCTGCTCGCATTCGGGGCGGGAATAGGTATGTTTGCGGTGCTGAGGCCTCTTAAAAGGGCCATCGGACACGGACGGGAAAAGGAAGCCGATGTCTAGGGGGTTGAACACACGCCCGTGGAACAAATGGAACCGGCCTGCCTGCCCGTACCTGTGAGCAATTTCTTCCAGAAATCCTCTCCACGGAAGTCCGCCCTTGACTGCGCTATTGCAACTGGTAATCTTTCCAGTCTAGAAGTTGGCAGCGGCCCTCCAGAACGGATAAATGTATTTTGCTATATGCGATATTAGCTTGACATTCTGTATGTACCCGCGCAGAATTGGTTTAAGTGTCAGGAAACACCACCTAATGACGGCGGAAAAGCCTCGACTTCTCTCTAGCCCCAACACACCGAGGGGGGAGTGATGCTCCGGAGAGAGCGTGTACCTATTTATTGAAGCCACGAAAGGGAGGAGCTGCGATGAAAAGATGGTCAGTTTTGGCAATCGTTCTGATGGGTGCTCTTCTGATGGCGGATGGGGCGAGCTATGCAGCGCCCAAGGGGAAGATTGCTTCCGAAACATTTTTTATTGATGCATCAGACCCGGGTATCAAGTTACATGTGCGCAACAAGCACCGGGTCGGCAAGAAAGCCTTCCCAGCAGAAAAGGTGGTACTCTTTGTTCATGGTGCGACCTATCCCTCAGAGACCGCCTTTGATATAGCTCTGCCAGGCGGCTCGTGGATGGATTACGCAGCCGAGCGCGGCTACGATACCTACTTGGTAGATGTACGCGGCTACGGCCGCTCCACCCGCCCGGCCTCGATGGATGCTCCTCCAGAACAGAATCCGGCCTTCGCCGACACAGCCGATGCCGTAAAGGATGTGAGTGCTGCTGTCGATTTCATTTGCAAGCGACGCAACGTTGACAAGATCAACCTCGTTGGCTGGTCGTGGGGCACAAACATTATGGGCGGCTTCACTGCCCAGAACAACGACAAGGTCGTGAAGCTCGTGCTCTATGCTCCACTCTGGCTGCTCAAGGAGCCGCCGCCGTTCTCCGGCACCGGTGCTTACCGGGTGGTAACCAAGGAGGCCGCACGGGCACGTGGTCTACGGGGCATTCCCGATGCACGCAAGGAGGAGATAAATCCTCAGGCATGGTTCGATACATGGTGGGAGGCCAACTTAGCTACAGATCCCGCCGGGGCCAGACAGACTCCGCCAGTGGTGAGGGCTCCCAACGGTAGTCTCAAAGACGCCGTTGAATTTTTGGGTAAGGGAAAGCCCCTCTACAACCCGTTGGATATCCGGGTGCCAACCTTGGTGATCCTGGCTGAATGGGACCAGGACACGCCCCTCTTTATGGCTCAGGAAGTGTTTGCCAGACTCGCCAATACGCCTTACAAACGCGAAGTGGTGCTGGCCGAAGGTACCCATACGATTTCAGTCGAGAAGAACAGGATGGAGCTGATCAAAGAAGTTCAGCGTTTCTTGGACGAAAAGCGGTAGGCCTTCGGAAAGAGAAGACAGGATGAAATGAAACAATTAGCACGGACCGTCCCTTTATAGTAGGTATCTTCCAGTGCGAGGAGACGGATTGTTTTGAACCTCTACAGCCCTCCGCACGGTTGACTTTGTATCTCATCGGCACAACGTTATAGACAGATGGCTCTCCCCTCTGCAACAGGCGGACAACGGGGGGAGAGCATGCCCATCTTGATGCACACCACGATAAGCACATCCATCCGCATCAGCATGGGGATCTCATCAAGTCTCTACCGGAGGTGGAGTATGGCGCGTGAAAGCAGCACAATACTGGACACGGGGGACAGCTTCCCCGACCTCGAGTTCCATCTGGTGAGTGGAGAGAAAATGCTGCTCCCTCGTGATTTGGGTAGCCGATGGCGTATTGTGCTCATCTATCGCGGCCACTGGTGAGCGATGTGCCGCCAACAGTTGGTTGACTTCACCGGTGCGACCGATGAGTTCCGGAAGATGGACATAGGACTGGTAGCAGGTTCCGCGGACAGCTTCGAGCATGCCCGGGACTTTGTCAAAGAACTCGGGATTCCCTTTCCCGTAGCCCACGGCCTCAACGCAAAGGAGATATCGCTCAAGACCGGTGCATTCTATGAGGATAAGGAAGGCTACCTTCACGCGACGGGTTTCGTTATTAACCCGGAAGGAGCGATCGTGAACGCCGTGTACAGCACGTTGGCCATCGGTCGCCTCGTGGCAAAGGACTGTCTCGGCCTGATCAGCTACTTGCGGAAGGGCTGAGTTATGAAAATGCGCGTCCGGGCGCAGAAGTCCGGCGCGTGTTCCAACGCCCGGCATTGACAGGCATGTTCGTTATGGAGGCGCTCATCGGGGCGGATTACCCGGAGAAAGTACTGACTACGAGCAGCGATAAGTAGTGCCGAGGCGAGTCGAAAAGAACTGGAGA
>JADGQN010000518.1 GCA_017881765.1 Syntrophobacterales bacterium
TGGCGAGGCCTGGAACTGCCGCTGCCACACCGGGCGCCGGCGCTGGGAGAGGTGCCGCGGGTGGCACAACCACTTCTTTCCTTTCCTCCGGAGCCGCCATCTTCTTTTCCTCGGGCGGTTTGGGTGCAAGAGCCTCTCCCTGCTGGGCCTGCATGAAGCAGCCGCATCCCGCAAGGGAAAATGCCAGGACCGCAACCAACAATAACATACCAACTGTCTTAACCTTCATAGTCATATACCTCCCGAGAATGGACTTGGTTAAATCACCGGTACTCTAATGTAAGCTGCATCCCGAAGTGCGTCAAGGCGGAGACCTTCTGCCTGGTACCCTGTCCCACGCTGGTTGCTTGCTTGTCCGGCAGACAATGATTAGGTCTATTATTAAACATTTGTGAAGAAGGTCGTTATGAAGAGATCGGTGGTAATGACGTGTGTCTTGTTGCTCGTCGCATTTTTCCTGGCAAGCGTGGTAACCGGCGAGGAAATGGGCAAAATGCAAACAGCAACCGGTGAAGTCACCTCTGTTGACCCGCAGGGGACGGCAATCACCACTTTCCTGGAAGGTTGGCAAAGAGGCACTGGATGTGGGGACAATCGTGGACAAGGACACGGTGGTCAAAGTAAAGGGGAAGACGGCAACCCTCCAGGATATAAAGGTGGGGGACACCATCACGATCCGTTACTTGAAGTCTGACAACCTTTACGCAAAAGAGATTACGAAGAAATAAGGCTTGGATTGGCCATCGCGCAGCAAATCACCGGCATCGATACGGTCATCGATTACGCCCCGACTATTTTCAATTTCGGCGGCTTACCTTCCACGTCGGTGGCGATTCTGGCCAGCATCGGAGTCGGAGTCGTCAACGTCGTACTGACGGTGGTGGCCATGCAACTGATCGACCGGGGAGGAAAGATCGTATTTGACTCTGCTGATAGTTTTCATTACCTTGCTTTAAAGGATGACGACATCTACTTAGTAGAGCAGAAGATGAAATAAGGAAGGATCCGCTGTTTAGCTACTGACTTTTCAATCATACAGATACGCAAACAAAAGCACCGGATCAGAAAACTGATAAATGACTCACGGGGGCAGCATCTTATTACTCGCTTTCGTTCGGTAATGTTCATCTCCCGCAAAAACACTCGGTTGCGGCTTTGCAGGTGCTACCCGGGCAGCCTCGGCGTTGGCGAAAAGGCCTATAGGGTATCACCCGTAGGAAGGTTGCAAAAAGAGTAAAGAGAGCGTAGAGTATCAATCACGTTGTCCAGAAAGCTGAAAGGGGGTGTTGCCCGACATGCTGACCTCCGGTCCCGTACTTAGCTCTTGCGTTCCTTGACCGATAATCCTTTAGAGCACATCGTCCGTCTCAGAAAGGGAGAAGATAAATGCATGTCGGGATTCACCTCAGTAACCACCTGATGGCGGAGGCCCTCTACCAGCTTCTGGTGAAGTATGGGTACGATCACGTCGTCACGATTGAAAGGTCTCCCACCAACGGGCTTACCCCTGACGTGCTCCTCGTGGATATAACGACCCTCAGCCACGGTCTCCTTACCCAATACCCAGAAGCCAAGATCCTCCTGATCGATACCGGCATAGAGCAGGACAAGCTCTGCGCCACGCTCCTCAAATATCGGATACACGGCATACTCTCCCCCCATACGGAGCTCCATCTCTTCAAGAAGGCCATCGAGGCGGTCGGCCAAGGACAGATATGGATCGACAACGGATCGGTCAAGGCCGTTCTCCACAACAGGGAGATCGTCTCTCAGAGCGGTCATATCAGCGGCCGGGAACAGGAGATCATCGAGTGCGCCTGCCAGGGGTTGAGCAACAACGAGATAGCGGGGAGGCTTGCCCTCTCACCCCACACGGTAAAAGCCCACCTCACCAGAATATTCAGAAAGCTCAACATCACGAGCCGGTCAAAACTCATGACGCGGACCATGCATGCCCATGATGCTCAATAACGATGCGTTGCCGTGGGGGATCCAGATTTTGCGGAAGAAGGATCGCAGGTGCTGCGACGCCAGCTTGATCGGCCTACACGGGATCATTATCTGAATGTTTGAAGCATATCTCATAATTTTCATGGTCTTTGAGTTATTCTGTCGCCTTTACGGCCTGGCTGATGAGGACGATGATGACGAATAAATCCAACGAAGACACAGAGCCGGATCTTGAGCCCGCTCCCTTCGGGAGTGATAACCCGTACCGCCATCCACAACCTTCTTGACGACGCCTTCCTTGGTACGCATGAGCTCTTTGTCTTGAACGCGGTGAGGCTTTTGAGCCTCTGCCGAAACTCGACGCGATTCCTCTGGTTTAGGCTCCTCCCTACGGGTCTTAGGCTACCTCGCGCATGAACAGTCTGCTCCCGGCGTTTGATAGCGGAACATCTCCAGAAATTCCGGTTAACGAAGACCTAGACTTCATCCCTGATGCTGGCAGCCGTGATTGGAGCGTTCAACAGCGGTACGGCAGCACTCCTCTGATTTTTTCAGCGGCTGCGCGGCTCTTCTCCCGGCGTCCTCCGTGCGCTTGCGTTCCGGCGCATCCCGGTTCCTCTTTCGTCTTCCGAGAGACTTACGTTCCTCACTCTTTAGACTGATTATGACGTTTCTCCCCCCGCTGGCTGCGCTTCGGGATATCGCTCTGATTCTCGCAATGTCCGCGGGTACCCCGAGGCGCTCAAGCCGGCGCACGGCGACGGGCTGAATTTTGATGGATGCCGAGGCGCTCCGAGGGCTGGGGTACGCCGAAGTAGAACAGACCGAAGGGCAACGAAGGCAGGCGCAAAAGGCAGCCCGTCGCCCCGCTAGGTGCCACTGATTTTGAGGTTGGAGACCTGCAGGCTCGGTGACCCGATCCCCCCGTAGAACGTCAAATCATTCCCCACCGCACGCACATTCTTCAGCAACTCGAACAGATTCCCGGAGAAG
>JADGQN010000146.1 GCA_017881765.1 Syntrophobacterales bacterium
AAGAGATTGGCGGAAAAGCCGAAGGTGGCAGTCAGTCTCATCAAGACCAGCATTAATAACGGCGTGGACATGGCGTTGCCTGCAGCCATCTCATTTGAAAATGAGTGCTTCATCGTCTCCTATGTTTCAGAGGATGGCAGAGAGGGCATGGCGGCTTTTGCTGAGAAACGGAAACCGAACTACAAGGGACAATAGAAGCGGAGCGCTCAAAAAATAATCGGAAAAATAAGGAGATCGTTTCATGGACACTTTCACAAAGGCATACATCCCGTACAAGGGATACTTTTCGAGCCCGTTTTCCCGCTGGCAGGGGAGCATGCAGAATGACAACGCGGTCAGCCTAGCGGCCAATACGGCGAGAAGATGGTTCCTGGAAAAGAAAATAGACCCTACCGTTATCGACTATCTGTTTCTCGGGAGCACCGTTGCTCAGAACCACTGGTTTATCGCTCACAATTGGGCCGCCTCGATACTGACGGACGACCAAAAATATGTCCCCGGGCTCTTTGTCAACCAATGTTGTTCAACCTCTACCACGATCCTCAATCTCGCTGCCATGAATTTAGAGCTGGGCATCTATGACGTGGCATTTGCCCTGGCGGCAGACCGCTGCTCCAACGGACCTCACACCGTATGGCCCGACCCCCTGGGTCCCGGTGGTCAGCCCGAGAGGGAAGACTGGAATATGGACAACTTCGGCGGAAACCCCCGCCATCGTGCGCTCATGGTCGAGACGGCCGAGAACGTAGCCAAGGAGTTTGGCATTACCAAGGAGGAGTGCGACGCAGTGGTCCTGAGGCGCTTTGAGCAGTACCAGTCGGCACTGGCCAATGACAGGGCATTCCAGAAGCGTTATATGTTCGCTCCGGAAGTAACGGTGACCAGGAAAAAGACCAAGCTTATGGAGCAGGATGAGGGCTGGACCCCTACGACGGCCGAAGGTCTGGCCAAGCTGAAACCCGTGCGTCCGGGAGGTGTCTTGAGCTTCGGCGCCCAGACGTTCCCAGCGGACGGCAACTGCGGTATTATCGTGACGACAAAGGAGAAGGCCAGGGCACTGAGCGCTGATCCCAAGATAGAGATACAAATTATCTCCTACGGCTATGCGCGGGTCAAACCGATGTTCATGCCCGCGGCACCGATCCCGGCGGCCGAGATGGCGCTTGCCAAAGCAGGCCTCAAAGTGACGGACGTGAAGGCGGTCAAGACCCACAACCCCTTTGCCGTCAATGATCTCGCCTTCGCCAAGAAGACGGGCTACGATGTCATGAAGATGAATAACAACGGGTCCTCTTTGATCTACGGCCATCCCCAGGGTCCCACGGCGGGCAGGGGAATGATCGAGATGATCGAGGAGATCGTGCTCCTCGGCGGCGGTTATGGCCTCTTCACCGGTTGCGCTGCCGGCGACACCGCCGCGGCGATGATCCTGAAGGTGGGTTAAGCGGGGCGGCCTGCGGAACATCAGTTCCGAGATCGCGGGTACCCGGCAACTAAAACAGAGGGTTGCTCGGCGCGCCTGAACGATACATTGATGCCATGAATTTCCAGACCATCCTGGACAAGGAAATTTCTGAGAAGGCAAGCCGATTTCTGACGGAGAAGGCTGACAACTTGCAACGGGTGCGGTTTGAAGATATCTCGTTTCATCCGCACCCTGCAATGCGCTCGTACGAAGCGTGCCACCATTTCGACGGCCGCGAGCACACGATCTGGCTGAACCCCGAAAACGATGATTTCGAAGCGCTTACCTTGCACGAAATACTGTGTGCCTTGCTTCTTTCGGAGGGTTTTCCTCAGGTACTCCCGCACCCTTCCGCCGCTGCCGGAATAAAGGTGCACTACCTGGCTTCTTTGCTTTCTCATGTAGTTATTGAACCGGTCATCGACCGTCTTCTTGTAGGATCAGACTTGCCGGTTTACCGCCGGGACGTAGCGCTGGCGCAGAAAACGGCTGAGATTTGGCTCGATGCAAGGCCGGGTGTGCCTTCCGACTTTCTTTTCTGCAAATGGACGCTCCTCGCGGTCCTCGTCACCCTCGATTCCGTCTTTCCCTCCGATCAGACAGGGCTTTTCCTCGGACTTCTCAGAAGAAAGTTTCCCGATGCCGCCAGGATAGGGGAGCGCTTAGCGGATGTCATCTCCAGGAAGGGCTTCGGTACGCCCGGCCAGGCTCTTGGTGCCCTGGTCCATCTGCGGGATGCCCTTGGCCTGAAAGACAAGATAGCGGTCATCGATGTGAGGCCGTCAGTTCGCACCGCGCAGCAGCCTCCCGAGGCGGATCGACCTTTCGGACCGATTTCTTCGGATTTCCGCTAAAGACCTTCCTGACCCCTTGTAACTATCTGAGTTTTTAACGAATAACTTAATCTTTCCGACTTCTGCGCGACAATATATACAGAGAGATGCGCACAGAGGCCATACGAGCGGAATTGTTGACGAAGGCCAAGACGCTCAGGGTGCTTCCCACCCTGAGTACCGTCGTGGATCGGGTCTTCGAGGTACTGAATGACAAGAATGCCTCATTCAGGGAACTGGTAGATATTGTGAGGTATGATCAGGCAATTTCGGCGAAAATCATCAGCATTGCGAACTCTGCCTATTATAGCAGGGGGGTAAAGATCATGAGCCTGCAGCGCGCCATGATCATTATCGGGCTGGAGGAACTGAAGTACATCGTAACCTGCCTGGTCTTTCTGGAAGGCATACTCCGCAAGCTCGGACTCAGGGACGATGATCTCATGGCCTTGTGGAGGCATTCCGTGTATGTTGCGTTCTCATCCAAAGTGCTCTCTGCACACACCCTTGTCGAGGAACCGGAGAAAGTATTCACGCTTGCCCTGGTGCACGATATCGGGAAGGTGATCATGTACATGTATCTCGACGATTACCGCCACTTGATCAATGGCAGCAACGGCAACCGTAAGGACCTGTGCGCTGAGGAGCGCTCCAGGTTCGGCATAGACCATCAGGAGATAGGCTATTACATGTCGATGAAATGGAGGTTTCCGTCGGAGTTCGGCAAGGTAATCCGGTATCACCACGATAATAGACCCGTCGGCGAGTGCGAGGCGCTCCTCGGAATCATCCGGAACGCGGATCTGTTTGCCGATTTTCCTGACGCTGATCTCGGGATGGATGGCGTAATCCTTTTGCGGGAAAAAGAGAGAATAGATAGAGAAACGGAGCGCATCACTCTGCTCCTTGGGTCGGCCCATGAAAAAGAATAAGTTCAGCCCCGAATCAGTGCTCTTTCAGTGGAATTTCTATGAGAGGACTATCGCGAATTACTCGATCATTATGAAGATTTTCCAATACATTGAGGATGGGGAGAGTCTAGTAAACTATATCCCGAAGGTCTTTGTAGAGGAGACCGACTTCGACATGTGTCAGATCATACGAAATGGAAAAGACGAGGCACAGGAAGGCTTCTTTACGATAGATGATTCCTTGAAAAGTCTCTCCCTTCGGGAAATAGAGCATCTAAACAGGGCACTCTTTTCTCCCTGCCTTCTCACCAATGTCTCAACGTGCGGCACGCTTTATATCTACCCCCTGTTGCAGGACGTGGACGTTTTCGGATATCTGCTCCTGGGCAAGAAAGACGCGATCCAGTTAGACGAGCATGTCCTGAGAGAGCTGGAGCTTCTGTGCCAGGTGCTGAACAAGTCAATGCTCTTGAATATATCGATCGACCGCCTCAAGGCTCTGGATGATCTGAGGCTGCGCGACCTTGACTCGAAACTCGTACTGACCAAAACCCTCCTCAATACCGTTATCGACCAATCTCCCGACGTGCTCTTACTGGTCGACAAAAGCGGCCGCATCTGCTTTGCTAACAAGAAGGCGAGAATGCAATTCGACGAAAGGAAAGCCCTTCTGGTAGGAGAGAAGATCGATAATCTCATTTC
Source organism: Syntrophobacterales bacterium (assembly GCA_017881765.1). Classification (GTDB taxonomy): domain Bacteria; phylum Desulfobacterota; class Syntrophorhabdia; order Syntrophorhabdales; family WCHB1-27; genus JADGQN01. The sequence continues at coordinate 3,912 of JADGQN010000146.1, forward strand.
CGGGATCGATAGTGATTCTTTCGAGAAGGACCTCTTGCTCCATGGGAACATTCAATATCGGATCGGCGATCAGTTCAAGCTTTTCGAGCTGGAAAGCTACCCGATAAAGGACGAGACGGGAGCAGTGGTCTTTAAGAGCATCGTGCTGAAAGATGTTATGGATGAGAAACTCATCGAAGAAGAGAATAACCACAAGAGCAATATGGAGAGCATAGGGAAGCTTGCTGGCGGCGTGGCCCATGACTTCAATAACCTGCTCACGGGCGTGCTCGGTTACGCGTCCTTGTTGAAGAAGCATATGACCGACGACAAACAGCTCCTGCGGTATGTGGAAGTGATAGAAGGATCTGCCAGGCGCGCGGCTAAACTGACCGAACACTTGCTCAATTTTTCCAGGCGGCAGAAGCGCTCGACCGGGATCGTGGATGTGAACGTGATCGTAGATGACGTGCTCTTTCTCCTCGGTGAAAGCTTCAGAGATTTGCAGGTAGTCAAGGATCTGGATCCGTTGCTTCCTCCTATCAAAGGGGACGAAGGGGAGCTCCAGCATGCCCTTCTCAATCTCTGTGTAAATGCAAGAGATGCTACGGCTAATGGAGGCAAATTACGGGTCAGGACCGAACGAAAAAAGCATATGGGCAATAAGGATTTCATCCTGATCCAGATAGAGGATAACGGAACCGGTATGGACCAGGACATCAGAAAGAGGATCTTCGAGCCTTCTTTTACCACCAAGGAGAGCGGCACGAAGTTGGGAATGGGTCTCTACATGGTAGACAAATTTGTGAAGGGCCACGGAGGCTTCATTGAACTAGAGAGCGAGCCGGGGCAGGGAACCCGTTTTAGCCTCTATCTGCCGGTGGGCACGGGTAAGACAGAGGTTCCTCAGCCCGAACCCGAATTACTGCCGGCGGCGCAGAACAGCACGGTGCTCGTGGTGGAGGATGAAGATACAATTAGAGAGCTTGTTGGAGGGATCCTCAAACGGGAAGGTCTGAAAGTACTGGAAGCGCCCGATGGTCGGAAGGCCTTGGAGGTGCTTCAGCATCCCCCTCGACCGATCGATCTTGTGATCCTCGACATGGTTATGCCGGGGCTTAGAGGCGAAGGCGTTTTGACGCGTCTCAAAGAACTGGGGATTGACGTCAGGGTTATCGTCTCAAGTGGATTTATGAATGAAAACCAGCGGGAAAAATTAAAGGGCTGGGGAATAAACGCATTCCTGGATAAACCGTATCGGGAGACGGATGTGCTCAGCCTGGTGCGCAAAGTGCTTGCGCAAGGGCCTCAGCCAGTGCCGGAAAAGAAAAAATCCACGCTGCCCCGTGCCTAAAGCCGCCTGGCGCCTTAAATTCCAAATCACAATATCGAAATACCAAACAAATTCCAATATTCAAATAATCAAACACAAGAACGTGTGTTCCGACAGGTAGTATCGGTTTGGAACATTTGACATTAGGTAATTTGATATTACGTAGAAAATAGAACTCGCCACCCCCACCCCGTTCCCTCCCCCCTCCGAGGGGGAGGGCAGGGTGAGGGGCTTCCTTCCAGGATGCTTCACTATCGCTATGGGATTTGGAATTTCGAGTACGCACTGGTGGCCAGAAGGGTCACGAACGTGATATCTTTTCATAAAGCCACGCCCCGTAGATCCCAGATGAGGCGATGAGGAGGGTCCATGAAATATCAGGTTGGCGGAGTGGGTAGATGTATTGTTGCAAGGTTTGAAGACGGAGAGCCGATCCTGGATAGTCTCATCGATATAGCAAAAAAAGAAGAGATAAAGGCAGCGATCGTTTATCTGGTAGGCGGGGTCACTGAGGCGACAATTGTGGTGGGGCCGGACAAAGAGGAACTCCCGCCGAACCCCGTCTGGCGCACGCTTACGGAGAGTCACGAGGCTGCTGCCATCGGTACGATATTCTGGGAAGGAAACGAACCGAAAGTTCATATCCATGGATCGTTCGGTAAACGGGATATGGTGAAGGTAGGCTGTGTCAGGGAAAAGGCAAATGCATTTCTTGTTCTCGAAGCGGTCATCCTTGAGATAACGGGAGTGAAAGCCGTGCGCGAGTTAGATCCCAAATCGAACATGGTGCTGCTCAAACTCTAGTGCCGATTTGCCTTCCTACGTATACCTTCGTTGTCGCTGCGTCCTTACAGGATGCTTCCTTCCAGGATGCTTCGCTATCGCTATCACTCTCCTCGACGTACCTCTGGGTACGCCCGGGTACCCCGCGTGCGGGTGGGGCTCCTCGCTGCCGCCCGGGTACCCGGGCGAAGGCTGGGTCGTCCGCACGAATGCAAATCGATATAAGAGACCCCAGCAAGCCCACTCCGCCTGCTGCCCCGGCCTTGAGCCCTTTACACTTGTTTGGATGACGCCAGCCTATTGAAACCAGTATATTCTCCTTGACTAGCCCGCCCTGCATATTCTAGCATTTGAGTCAGGAAAAAACGCCGGGGTACGATCTGCAGCATGGACGTTCGTGTATGTGTCGGGCACGGTGTCTATTCGAAGTTGCGCCCTGGTGATGTGCTATTATCATGAGCGGGTTCAGGACGAAATAAATTAATAATCTCAAAGAAGGAGGGAGATCATGAAGCGATGGGTATTTTTTGCGGTGCTGGCGGCGATGGTGGTGTTTATCTCCACGACCTCGTACGCTGCAGCGCCTTTTTACCAGGGCAAGGCCCTGCGCGTTACCGTCGGCTTTTCAGCAGGAGGAGGTTTTGACCTCTGGGCGAGGGTCGTTGCACGTCACATAGGCAAACATATCCCGGGCAATCCTACGGTCATTGTGGAGAACGTGACAGGAGCGGGCGGCCTTATCCAGGTGAATCAGCTCTTCAAAGCAACCAAGCCGGACGGGCTCACCCTCGGCCACATCAACGGTGGGCTTATCCTGGGGCAGATGATGGGCCAGCCAGGGTACGATTTTGATCCCCAGAAGTTCTTGTACATCGGCGCTGCCAACAAGGAAAATGCAGTCTTCGTATTCGGCAAGAAAAGCGGCATCACCTCGGCCGACAAGTGGCGGACCTCGCCCGTACCTGTCAAGATCGGTGGTCTTGTACCGGGGAATTTCGTCGACAACATGGACCGGATGATGAAAGATGTGCTCGGCTTCCCCACGCAGATTATCACCGGTTACAAGGGCACGGCCGATGTTCTCATCGCCACTGACAGCGGTGAACTGGCCGGTGGTCCTCCCTCATGGGACGGCGTGAGGAACACCCGGAAGAAGGCGATCGAGACGGGTGACATGATCGTCGTGATTCAGTGCACTCCGAAGCCTCTCAAGGACCTCTCGAACGTTCCGAGGATGATCGACTTTGCCAAGACCGACGAGCAGAAAAAGTTTGTCCAGATCGTGGCTCACTACGCGAATGACTATTCGAGACCGTTTGCTTTCCCGCCGGGAACGCCGAAAGAGCGTGTCGATATCTTGCGCAAGGCTTTCCAGGAGACGATGAAAGATGGTGAGTTTCTGGCTGAGGTCGAAAAAATGCAGATGACTCTCGACCCGGCGACCGGCGATGAAATGGCAGCCGTGATAGCCGACTCCGGCAAGCTGGACGCGGCCACGAAAGCCAAGCTAAAAGATATTCTTTTTAAGTAGTCTCATTAAAGACTGACGATACCGATTTGCATTCAAGATGCACGACCCAGCCTTCGGCCGGGTACCCCGGGCGAGCCGAGGCTTGGCCTGCGTAGGCGTACGTAGGGTACGTCGAGCAAGGACAGGCTGAAGGGCAACGAAGGTAGGCGCTTGAAGGCAGATCGGTATAGGCGGCTTTGGAGGGCGGTAATGTTAGAGACTGTTCAATGTTTTTTTGCCGGGTTGACTCAGATATTCACACTGACGACCTTCAGCCTCATGCTCCTGGGTATCGCGATTGGTTTTGCGGTAGGCATCCTGCCGGGACTGGGAGGACCTACCGCGATGGCACTGATGCTGCCATTCGTTGTGAAAATGACCCCGGTGGAAGCCTTCGCGTTCTTGCTCGGCATGGCCTGTGTCGTCAACACAACCGGGGACATAACATCCGTACTGTTCGGCATCCCGGGCGAGCCGACGACGGCTGCGACTATAGTGGATGGCCATCCGATGGCAAAGAAAGGACAGGCCGGCCGCGCGCTCGGGGCAGTCCTCATGGCTGCGTTGATCGGATCGATCTTCGGTGCCTTTATGCTTGCGATGGCCGTTCCCATCGTGCGCCCCATCGTGCTTTCCTTCGGCAGCCCTGAGTTTTTCATGCTCTCGCTCCTCGGCATTACCTTCGTGGCATCGCTCTCCGGCTCCGACGTGATCAAGGGTCTCCTGTCCGGAGGGTTGGGCCTCTTTGTTGCCACAGTGGGCCTCGATCCGGTCTCCGGCATTCAACGCTTCACATTTAACCAGACGTTTCTGTGGGATGGTATAGGGCTCGTGCCGATCACGATAGGATTTTTCGCCATCCCTGAGATCATCGATCTTGCCGTGACGGGATCGAGTATCGCAGGCGGACGGACCGGAGAGTTGGGAGGGGTTATGGAGGGCGTCCGCGACGTATTCCGCCACATCTTCTTGGTTCTCCGCTGCGCCGCCATCGGCACCTTCTGCGCGATCATACCCGGGATGGGAGGCGCGACGACCCAGTGGCTCTCTTACGCCCACGCTGTGCAAAGCTCGCCCGACAAGGAGCGCTTCGGCAAAGGGGCCATCGAAGGGGTGTTGGGCCCGGGCGCATCGAACAACTCAACACTTGGTGGCAGCCTTATTACGACCATCTCTTTCGGGATCCCGGCGAGTGTCTTCATGGCAATTCTCATGGGGGCTTTCATCATGCACGGGGTGGTCCCCGGTCCTGACATGCTGCGGCCGGAATCGAAGGGAGGACACCTCGGGCTCACCTACTCCTTCGTCTGGATCACGGTCATCTCAAACCTGATCACTGTGGGCATGATCTTTCTCTTCCTGAAACAGCTCGTCAAGGTAACATACGTACGCGGCAGCCTGCTCATCCCCTTCATCCTCATGCTCATCTACCTCGGCGCGTTTGCTGAAAAGAACGCGTTCCCCGATCTTATTCTGGTGCTTGTCTTCGGTGCTCTGGGCTGGGTTCTGGAAAAGCTTAAGTGGCCGCGTCCACCCTTGATCCTCGGGCTTGTGCTTGGAGGACTGGCAGAGAGCAGACTTTTTCTTTCGATGGGGAACTACGGTATCAGCTGGATCTGGCGTCCCACCGTCCTGCTGCTTATCGCCGTTACCCTGTTCGGCGCTCTTTATCCGGTTATAAAGACCAGGATGCAGAAGAGGAAACTTCGCATGGCGGAAGCCGCTGAAGGCCGAGCGGTCACGGTGAAGCCGAAAACGAAGGTTAACAAGTGGCCTGCGATCTTTGCTCTGGGCCTTGTGTTTGTTCTTGCGCTCGCTCTCTGGCAGAGCCGGAACTTTAACGTCCGGGCGGGGCTCTTTCCCTGGGCGATCGGTTTTCCGCTTCTTGCACTCGCGCTTGCGCAGTTCGCCCGGGAACTTTCGGGCAAAGCCGGCGGCCGGCCGCTGGGACGGCCCGCCGAGGACGAAGAACCGGAAATACCACCGGACGTCGTCAGCCGCAGGACAGCCGGTATGTTCGGCTGGATCGTCTCTTACCTTGTGGCTATCTGGCTGCTCGGTTTTCCGATAGGCGGCACGCTGTGCAGTTTTATCCAGCTTAAGTTTGGGTCAAAAGAAAAGTGGCTTATCACGATACTCCTCACTGCAGGTCTCTGGGCCTTCGTCTACCTGTTGTTCGAGAGGGCGCTTCACGTCCCGTTCCCGGACGGCTACCTTTTTGAATTACTCGGCTGGGTTGAGTAGCATGGAAAGGAATGGCCGACCGTTTCTTCCTCGATCCCGTTGTTGAGAAAATGAAGCGGGCTGTACAAGCGGCCTACAAGCTGGATCCGGCGATGCTGGCTAAGCTGAAAACCATTCTCTTTAAGTAGCACGGGGCAGATTTGGCTTGACAAGCAGGCCCCCTGCTGTATACTTTTAATCAGCATGAAAAAGTCATTTG
>JADGQN010000147.1 GCA_017881765.1 Syntrophobacterales bacterium
CCGGCACCGCGCTCGACATTGAGGGTCAGTTTGTATCCTGAGGTGTTGACCGATACCTGCCGGGCGACCTGCCTCGCCCTGAAAATCATCTCGGAAATGATTTCCCGGTCCTCGTCCGCTAGATCGTTGATACTGCGGATATGTTTCTTAGGCACGATGAGGAGATGGACGGGGGCGTGTGGATAGGCATCTTTGAAGACGGCGAGAACGTCGTCCTCGTAAACAAATTCAGCCGGCCGTTCTTTTTTGATGATCTGGCAAAACAGACAATCAATATGCGTCATGGTCGTCTATACGTCGGAGTGGGCGTGAGATAGATTTCGCGTATTACTCAGTAACCGGTAACCAATCAGCTAATCAGCTAATCAACCAGTCAACTGTTCTATTTATGCTGTGCCTTGTTTCTTCTTATAGTCTTCCAGGGCCGCCCTGAGCGCGTCTTCGGCCAGCACTGAGCAGTGCTGCTTTGCAGGTGGAAGTCCGCCTAAGGCCTCTGATACCGCCTCATTGGAGAGCTTCAGCGCCTCGTCGATGCTCTTTCCCTTGATCAATTCCGTGGTCATACTGCTCGATGCTATGGCGGCACCGCAGCCGAAGGTCTTGAACTTCGCGTCGACGATCTTGCCATCCTCGATCTTCAGATAGAGACGCATCACATCTCCGCACGCAGGGTTCCCCACTTCTCCCACGCCGCTTGCATCTTCTATCTCACCCATGTTTCTCGGGTGCATGAAGTGGTCCATCACTTTATCGCTATATGGGCCCTGAGCCATTACTTACCTCCTTTTGCTTTTTCATAAAGGGGCGACATCTCCCTCAACCGATCGACGATCGTCGGCATAACTGACAGCGCGTAATCGACCTCTTCTTCCGTGTTCTCCCTGCCAAGACTGAAGGTGATCGATCCATGACAGATCTCCGGAGGCACTCCCACAGCCGTGAGCACGTGCGACGCCTTGAGCCCTGTTTCATCAGCTGCAAGCACGTTCGATGCGCATGCGCTGCCCGTGGATGCGGCTATCCCATTCAGGTTGAGCCAGAGAAGGAGCGATTCTCCTTCAACGAACTCTATCCAGAAACTGACGTGGCCGGGCAAGCGCTGCGTGGGATGACCCGTGAAGTGGAGGTAGGTTATGGATGCTATCCCCGCCCATAGCTTCTGGCCGAGCCTGGCAACCCTTGCGACTTTTTCTTCCATCTCAACTTGCGCAAGCCTGCTTGCTTCGCCAAAGCCAACGATAGCCGGCACGTTCTCCGTACCTGCTCGATAACCCATCTCCTGGAACCCGCCGTGCAGTATGGGTCTCATGGGCACGCCGCTTCTGAGATACAAGCCTGCGGCCCCTTTCGGGCCATAAAACTGGTGGCCGGAAATCGTCATGGCGTCCACGCCAAGCTCCTGCACGTTGACGGGAATCTGGCCGCAGGTACCGGCTCCGTCTGAGTGGAAGAGCACACCCTGTTCTTTGAGAAATCGGCCAATCTCTTTGATGGGCTGGACCGTTCCTATTTCCATGTTCGCTTGCATGATGGAGGCGAGGATCGTGCCCTTGGTCACCTTTTTCTTAAGGTCGGCCATATCGATGAGTCCATCGGTGTCGACCTTCACAAAATCGACCTCAAAGCCAAGGCCTCGCAAAGAGTCCGCCTGAAGCATGATCGAGTAATGTTCGATCTCAGAGAAGAGGATCTTGTTCCCCTTACTTTTGTGCGCCAGTGCCAGACCCTTGATTGCCAGGTTATTCGACTCGGTTGCGGATGAGGTAAAGAGCACCTCTTCGCTCCTGGCGCCAATCAGGTTCGCCACCTTCTTCCGTGCCTCATCCAGGGCCTGCCGGGGCGGGCCACCCTCCTCAATCAGCACCGACGATGGGTTCCCGAAGGAATCGGAAAAATAAGGAAGCATCGCCTCAAGCACGCGCTTATCCACGGGAGTCGTTGCGGCATGATCGAAATAGACCCTGTTCATAATATCAAAATATAACACACAGCCCCCCGGTTTTCTATATGTGAAATGTTTCTCTTGAATTCCTTCTCGTAATCCTTTAGAATGACAGCAAAAAAGGCGCTGCTCATAAGGAGGATTGTATGAAGAGATATTTGCTTGCTCCGGGTCCCACGGCCATTCCCCCGGAAGTGCTGCTCAAAATGGCTGAGCCAATCCTGCACCACCGCAACCCCCTCTTTGAAGAGATTGTGGCGGAGGTGAGAGAAAACCTGAAATATCTGTTCGCGACCAAGAAAGAAGTGCTGATCTTCGCGTCGAGCGGCACGGGGGCCATGGAGGGTGCTGTCACCAACATGCTCTCTCCCGGCGACAAAGCCATCTGTATCCGGAGCGGTAAATTCGGGGAGCGCTGGGCGAATATCTGTAAAGCTTACGGCGTCGAGGCAATCAACATCGACCTGCCCTGGGGAGACGACCTTGACCCCGCGCTGGTGGAGAAGACATTGAAGGCGAATTCCGGCGTGAAAGCCGTTTACATGCAGGCCACGGAAACATCGACCGGCGCCATGTTTCCCGTAAAGGAAGTAGCGGCGATGATCAAGAATTATCCGGAGACGCTGATGGTCGTGGATGGCATCACGGGGGTGGGTGTCTTCGAGCTTCCGCAGGATGCCTGGAACATCGATATCCTGGTGGCCGGTTCCCAGAAGGCGCTGATGCTTCCTCCGGGTCTTGCCTTTGCGGGTGTGAGCGACAAGGCGTGGGCCTTCAACAAGACGGCAAAATTGCCGCGGTTCTACTTCAACTGGGCAAAAGAGCTGACGAACCTGGAGAAAAACCAGACCAATTTCACCCCGGCAATCTCGCTCATCGGCGGTCTGAGAGAATCGCTCGGTATGATCAAGACGGAGGGGTTGGAGAACGTATATAAAAGGATCGACGGGCTCGCTTATGCGACGCGGGAGGCGGCGAAAGCGCTCGGCCTCAAGGTCTTTGCCAAAACACCGAGTCCGGCGGTCACGGCGATCATGGCCCCGGAAGGGGTTGACGGTCAGGCCATTTACAAGACGCTCTGGAAAAAATATGGTGTGACCGGCGCAGGCGGCCAGGACCAGCTCAAGGGCAAGATCTTCAGGCTCGCCACCCTCGGCTATGCGGACAAGTATGACGTCATAACGGCTATAGCAGCCCTCGAGTTCACGCTTCGCGACCTTGGCTACAAGTTTGAAATGGGCAAAGGCGTTGCCAAAGCGGTTGACTCTCTCAAAGACCTGTAAAAGGAGCAGCCATGAAGATCCTCATAGCAGACGCGATGTCCGGCGAGGCGGTGGAAATCCTCAAGTCCAAGGGCCTTTCCGTGGACGTCAAGACAGACCTCAAAAAAGAGGAGCTTGCCGCGATCATCGGAGAGTATGATGCACTGATCGTCAGAAGCGCCACCAAGGTCACCAGGGACATCATAGCGAAGGCAGACAAGCTGAAGGTGATCGGCAGGGCAGGGATCGGCGTTGATAACGTGGATGTGGAAGCAGCGACCGAAAAGGGCATTGTGGTGATGAATACGCCGCAAGGGAATGCGCTTGCCGCCGCGGAGCACACGCTTGCGCTGATGTTTGCGGTGGCACGGAAGATAGCCCTTGCGGATGCTACGATGAAGCAGGGGAAGTGGGAGAAAAAACTCCTGATGGGTGTTGAAGTCTATGACAAGACGCTGGGCGTTATCGGCATAGGCAACATAGGGATGATCGTGGCGGAGAAGGCCGTAGCCCTCGGTATGAAGGTAATCGCTTACGACCTCTTTGTCGCGAGGGAGGTCGCCGCGGCGAAGGGGATCGAGCTCGTAGACCTCGACACGCTGCTCGCAAAGAGCGATTTCATCGCCGTTCACGTGCCCATGGTTAAGGAGACAAAGAACCTGATTGAAAAGAATGCCCTCGCAAAGACGAAGAAGGGCGTCGTTATCTTAAATGTGGCCCGCGGCGGCATCGTCAACGAACAAGACCTTTATGATGCGTTGATGAGCGGCCAGGTTTCCGGAGCAGGGCTCGATGTGTTCGAACAGGAGCCGCCTCCGAAGGATTATCCTCTGGTCCTTTCGGACAAGGTGGTCTGCACGCCCCACCTCGGCGCATCGACAAAGGAGGCACAAGGGAAGGTTGCGATCGACATTGCGAACCAGATCGTCGACTTCGCACTCAACGGGGTGATCAAGAACAGTGTGAACGCGCCACCCGTCTCTATCGAGATACTCAGGCAGCTTTCGCCGTACCTGACTCTTTCTGAACGCCTGGGCAAATTCATTGCTCAGGTGACCGACTTCGCCATCGTGGAGGTGGAGATCGAGTATCTGGGAGCCATCTCGGAAGTCGAAACCAAGATCCTCACGCAGGGGATCATGAGGAGCATCTTATCTGCCCAGCTCGATGGGATCAACTATGTGAACGCGCCGATCGTGGCCAAGACGAGAGGCATACGGATCAAAGAGATCAAAGAGAAAGACCATGACGATTATACGTCCCTTCTCGGCATCAGACTGATTGGCGAAAAAGCGCAGAACGTAGCCTACGGCACGCTGCTCGGTAAAAAGCAGCCGCGCCTGGTCAAAGTAAACAAGATATCGGTTGACGCTGATCTGACCGAGAATATGCTCTTTCTGTACACGCACGACAAACCGGGCATTATCGGCGGTCTCGGTACTGCATTAGCAAAGAAGAGCATAAATATCGGGGCGATGTACTTCGGGCGGGAGAGCCTCGGTGGTCTTTCCATGTCTCTCCTTGACGTAGACGCACACATTGGCGACGATTTACTGGTCGAGCTTCGGGCGATGGCCAATGTCATAGACGTAAAGAGGCTTAATCTGACATAGAAACGCAAGAAGCTGACATACTACTCACAAACGGCTTTGTCGTCGATCCGCTGAGTGAGACGACAGAACGGAAGGCGCTTTCCATCAAGGATGGGAAGCTCTTTTCGTTTCAGCCTGTTCCCGCCCGAGAAGTAATCGATATTTCCGGCCTCTACGTCTCGCCCGGGTTCATCGAGAGCCACCTTCATCTGGAAGGGCTTCATCTGCTGCCCGCTGCCTACAGCCAGGCTTTTCTTTCTCATGGCACAACCACTGTCATAACAGACCTCCACGAGATCGCGAATGCCGGCGGCTTGCCCGGTTTGAAGTGGTACTTGAGGCTGCTGGAGGCGATTCCACTCGACGTGTATGTCATGGCCCCTTCATGTGTGCCTTCCTGCCGCTTTGAGAAGGGCGCAGGCGTTCTGGGCGTGAAGGAGCTTACCTGGCTGCGGGGTCACAAACGGGTGATTGGTCTCGGAGAGATGATGGATATCGGCGGCGTGCTGGGTCGCAAGAAGCCGGTTATGAGAAAAATTGATCTCTTTGCCGGAAAGCCTGTTGACGGCCACGCGCCGATGCTCTCGGGAGAGGCGCTCCGGTCTTATATAGCGGCGGGCATCCACTCCGACCATGAAACGACAACGCTTGTGGAAAGCAGAGAAAAGCTTACCCTCGGCATACACCTCTTCTTGAGGCAGGGCTCTGTCTCAAAGGACCTGGACACCTCACTTCCCCTGATAAAGAAAAGCTATCTCCCACAGCTTTCGCTCTGCACGGACGATCTGGCGGTCCGCGATCTCTTCGAGCGCGGCCATCTTGATCTGCTTGTGCGCCGGCTCGTGCGAGCCGGCCTGCCCCTCGCGCGGGCTTTGAGGCTGGCCACAGTCAGCCCCGCTCACTATTTCAATTTGAGTGACAGAAAGGGGCTCGACCTTGGCAGGAAAGCAGACCTTGTCATCTTCGAGGACCCTGAGGATATAAATGTCCGCATGACCATCAAGAACGGTCGCGTGGTCTACCGGGGCGAGAAGCGGTTGCTTAGGGGCCATGCCTTGACAAAAGCTCCACCCTCCCGGATGAAGATCGCGCGTTTCTCCCTCGATGACCTGCGCCAGAAAGCGAAGGGGCACACGGTTCATGTGATAAGGGTGCGAGAGGGCGCGCTCCTGGCGGAGCATCGTGTCGCCGAGGCACGCATCGGAGACGGATACCTGCTGCCTGATGCGGACCTGGATATTATTTACGCGTATGCCTTCGACAGGTACAGAGGAGAAAAGCAGTACGGATTCGGTTTCGTGCAGGGCTTCTCGCTGCGAGGTGGTGCAATCGGCACAACATACGCCCACGATAGCCACAATCTGATCATCGTCGGCGATAACCTGATTGACATTTTCGCGGTGCTTACCGGATTGACAGAGAAAAATGGGGGCATGGCGCTATCACGGCACGGCAGGCTCATTGAGCATATCCCCATGCCCTTTTATGGTATTATCTCAGACCGTGACGGCCGGGAATTCATGCGGAAAGAAAAGCGGATGGATGAGGCCTTGAAGCGCATGGGCGTGATGCTGACAAACCCGTTCTTCCAGATGTCCTTTCTGTCGTTGCCCGTGATACCGGCTCTGCGGCTCACGACGCGCGGCCTGTTTGATGTAACGCGCCAGCGCCACATAGGTGTGAATGATGAGTGACGGCTTCGTCAAAAGTCCACCTGCTTTGTCGCGCTTCGCCCTGCGTCTCTCCGATGTACCACGAGGTACGCCTGCGTTCCTCACGGCTCGCACTCCTCGCACCTGGAGCTTTTTACTTGCCGTCAACCGTTACCATTTCTTGCGAAGCAGGATGCTGTTTGGCGCGAATTCGCCTCTCACGAATTCACGACAACGCACGTCAGGATGCTTTCTCTGTGCCCTCTGCGGCCTCGAACGAGCGGAGCGAGTGGGCGTGAGATAAAAGGCAGTGTTGCATGATTAAAGCGGTTATCTTCGATTTTGACGGTACACTGGCCCCGCTTTCGCTCAACTTTGACCACATGCGTGTTGAAATAGAAGAGATAGCCGCGCACTATGTGAGTCCGGAAGAAATAAGCGAGCTGCGTTCACTTTACACACTCGAGCTGATCTACACTATCGAAGCACAGCTTAAGGAAAAAGGAGTCCGCTTCCGGAGTGAGGCCTTTGAAAAGCTGTGCGCTCTCGAAGTGCAGGCATCTCAAGGTAACGATCCCTTTCCTTACACGAGGGATGTACTTGGCGCGCTCCGCGGTAGAGGCATGATGCTCGGTATCATAACACGCAACTGTCTAAAGGCGGTCAAGACGGTATTCCCGGACATCGGCAGATGTGTCGATACGATAGTCACACGGGACGATACCGATCTCGTGAAGCCCAACCCGGCCCATGTCGAAATAGTCCTTTCAAGACTCGACGTGCAGCCGGACGAGGCGATACTGGTTGGTGACCACCCGACCGATATCATAGCCGGGATAGCCGCAAAGACGCGCACCGTGGGCGTGCTGGCCGGCAGGACGCAGAAAGAAAGATTCGCGGAAACAGGGGCTGATCACATAGTCGCGGACATTAGGGCCGTGATAGACCTTCTATGACACCAAGTTGCCTTCATTCATAGACCCGTGTTTGGACACGGGTGCCCCTCTTCGTTGCTTGCGGAGGCGCGACTCCGACCCATCTATTGCCCCCTCTCCCTACTCCCTCCCCCTCGGAGGGGGGAGGGGCAGCGGGTGGGGGTGGACTTCGCGATTGAATTCCGTCGCTATCCTCCTGGTCGCCCGGGGTACCCGGCCGAAGGCGGGGCCGTATTTTTGAATGCAACTTGGCGTGAGAGGAGGTAATGATGATTAAGGCAATACTCTTCGATTTCGATGGGACGCTCACGGAGCTGACCCTCGATTTCCGACAGGCAAAAGAAGACATGTTCAACATTGGAGATAAGTATCTGCCCGGTGGTTCTGCCCGGGAGTGCGAAGGGCCCTTCATTCTCGACACCATTTATGCGATCGAGGCCCGGTGCGGGGAAGCCGCACCCGCTTTTCGAAAAGAAGCGCTTGACAGGCTCACCCAGATCGAACTGGAGACCTGCAAAGGCAAAGACGTTTTTCCCTTTGCGCGCGGACTGTTAAAGGAGCTGAGGGAGAAGGGGATCAAGGTCGCCATTTTGACGAGGAGCTGCAGGGAGGCGCTGCTGCGCGTCTTTCCGGATATGATGGACTATGTGGATGCGGCTGTTACGCGCGATGATGTTAAATACGTGAAACCCCATCCGTCTCATGCTGAGAAGACCCTCTCCATCCTGGGCGTGCAGCGACACGAGGCAATGATTGTCGGCGATCAGAAGACGGACATAATGGCGGGAAGGGCGCTCGACATCAAAACCGTCGGTGTCCTTACGGGAAGGCCTGAAAAATGCGGCTTCGACGAGGTTGAGCCGGATCACATCATCCAGGACGTGAGGGGTCTCCTTACGTTGCTTTGAGTATCTATCACGAATGCACCTGCGATGCTGCAACAGTCAAAAAGCTTGACTGTGCGGGGTCTTCGCCTGTATATAGTGCATGTGCCTCTATGTAGCGGTCAGTCCATCGGTCTGATACAAGGTTCTGTTCACCAGTTCTCTTTCCCTGAAAATTTCTAGCGAGAGGTGCGAGAAATGAAAAGGAGTTCCTTTGTTCTTGCGTTGATGGTCATTCTGTTCGTGGTGCCGTGCGCCTTCGGTCAAGCCACAAAGCCGGCGCTCCCCTCAGGCAGCCCCATCAGGCTGGGCGGCTCCCTGCCGTTGACCGGTATCTACTCCGAGACAGCGCGGTGGATCAAGGAAGGTTACGAATTTTGGGCAGACGACGTAAACAAGCGGGGCGGTCTATTGGGCCGACCGGTGAAGCTGACCATCTACGACGACGCGAGCAGCACGGACAAGGCAGTAGCCTATTTCGAAAGGGCAATCACCGTTGACAAAGTGGACCTCGTATTTGGCGGCTATCCCGCCCCCACAAACGTGGCCCTTATGCCTTTGGTTGAGAAGTACAAGAAGGTCTTCGTAGGCATGGGCGGACAGATGAAATCGTTTGAGCAGGGCTATACGTATAGCTTCGCCAGTCCGCCGCTCATGGGTGACTGGGCTTACCTTTGCGTAGCCGGCATGTTAAACGACCTTATTCCGAAAGAGCAGTGGCCGAAACGTGTCGCCATATTCACCATGAATAATGTGACAGGGCTGTCCGCCAGGGGACCGATCATAAAATGGTTCGAGCAAAACGGCGTGGGCGTTGTTGTGGATGAAATCTACAACCTGCCTCTGAGTGACGCCACGCCGCTTATCAGTAAGGCCAAGGGCAAAGGCGCGGAAGTGCTGGCTTGCCTGAGCTTGTTTGATGACGGCGTTATGCTGACAAGGGCTGCCAAGGCCATGAACTACACACCGAAGATGATTTATCAACTGATGGCCTCGACCATACCCGCGTGGATGAAGGAAATGGGCCAGGACGGCAATTTTGTCACGGCAGATGGCTGGTGGAACGTTCATCTGCCGTTTCCAGGCAATGACGTGATCAGCGCCGGCGCGAAGAAGTTCAACCTGCCTGCAGTGCCCACCTATTTCGGACTCGGCTACTGCTGGATAAAGACCCTGGAGCTTGCGGTTCAGGGAGCCGGCACGCTCGATGATACGAAGATCAGCGATTACCTGAGAACGCACAAGTTTGACCTGCCGTACATGAAAGGCGTCACGTTCGACAAGAGGGGAATGCCTCCCGCCTTCGGGTACGTGGTCCAGACAACGAACGGACAGGTGGAACTCATCTGGCCGAAAAGCGTGGCGACGACAAAGCTTCTCTATCCCCGACCGGCATGGAACAGGTGAGGTCAGGCTTGCAGTATTGAGGTTGTTCGGCGAAAATGCCAGGCGGCTCTTCAACCTGTAGGAGCGATTGACAAACGGCGAGGGCCGGGAGTTGGTGAAGGTAAAGGGTATTGAACAAAACGTCAAACCGTGCTATTGTAAAATCATATAGTTCCTGAACGAAAATAGGATCGCGAGAATTATCGTTCAGGTCCGTGATAACCGAGTGGGGCTGTAGCTCAGCTGGGAGAGCGCATGACTGGCAGT
>JADGQN010000148.1 GCA_017881765.1 Syntrophobacterales bacterium
TCAGGCAAAACATCCGCCATTGCATCGATAATCTCCAAATTGATGGTATGTTTCTCAACGGATTGGTGGGAGAAGGATTCAATCAGTCGATGGCTGAACGTAAGCGGGTTTTCACAATTGTCGTCGAAGAAAGCAAGGGCGACATGACGATCATGCCGTATACGTCAGACTTGGCTCTGGAAAATGTCGTAGAGATGAGCCGATATGCCGAGGAAATCGGCGCCGATTATGTGACAATTATCAATCCCAAGTTCTATTACGGTTCTATGATGACGGATGAAGGAGTTTTCCAGTACTACAAGTACATAGCGGACAGGGTTAATATCGGAATCATTCTCTTCAACAATATCGATAGTGGCTATCTGATGAGCCCCCCCCTCATAGCCAGGATTGCAAACATAGAGAACGTCGTTGGGATAAAAGACATCGCTGCTGCCACACATATCCTGCGGACAAGAACGCTTTGCGGAGAAAAGATCGTTGTCAGCGACGCTATTGAGGAAAACTGGTTAATGAACTTGACCGTTCGGGGTCAGGAAGCCTACATTGCAACAGCAATCCCATTTTGCCTTCAAAGCAAGAAGCTAAAGCTGATCAAGGAGTATACCGATTTGGCATCAAAGGGAGAGCTGGCCAAGGCATGGGAAGCCTATAGAAGACTTGAACCCTTTAGGAGGGCCTTGGAGAGCGTGACACCGCCCGGCAAGGTGCACGCGACTTTTAAGTACTGGACACAGTTTCTTGGTATGGCTGGCGGTGATGGTCGCGTAAGATTGCCATTGCAGGAACTGACTGAGCCGGAGAAACGGGCTATTAAAGCTGCAGTTGAGACAACGGGATTGATTTGATCGAAATGGATGCGCACGTGCCGTTCGGTGCGGGCCGTCTCGGGACGTTTGAGCCTGCATATGGCCTACCCAAGGCCTTATCCTAGGGCGTAAGTATGGGGTGAGAGGATCACAACCGGGAAACGCAGTCGTAAACCAGCGCAACTAGGTACTCATTAAGGCACAAGAAAGGAGTGTGAATCATGGAAGACCCGAAAGAAAGATTGACCAAGTGCATTTCCACTGCTGAGCTGGAGAGGAGGTGGAAAGCGGTCCGCGAAACGATGCGGAACCGAAAGATCGATTATCTGGTGATACAAAATTCAGAGGAATTTCTAGGGGGCACACTACGGTGGTTCTGCGATTTCACGGCACGACACCAGTTCCCCATGACAGTTATTTTCCCGGTCGATGACGAAATGACGACAATCAACTGCGGTGGCGATCCACCGGCCGATCAACATCCACCTGCGTGGTCCACCCGAGGGATTAAGAACAGGCTTGGCGCTCCCTATTTCCCTACCATCCAATACACCAATGAGATGGAGGCGGAACTGACCGTCGGTATTCTGAAGCAGAAGAAACAACCGACTGTCGGTCTGGTAGAACAGGCGTTTATCCCTGTTACCTACCGTGACTACCTCGTCAAACATCTGCCGGAAGCCACATTCGTGGATGCCACGGAGTGGATCGACGAGATCAGGGTCCCCAAGAGCCCCGAAGAGATTGAATTGATCAAGGTGACGGCAGCTCTTCAAGACAAGGCTATCGAACATCTGAAGAAGACCATAAAGCCCGGCATGAGGGATTTTGAAGTGCTTGCAGAGGCACAGTACTCTTGTGTCCGGAGCGGGAGCGAGCGTCAATTGATACAGGTGGGCTCGGGTCCCGTCGGAACGCCTGTGGGGTTTTTTCTGCGCCATTTCCAAAATCGAATGATCAAGGAAGGGGACCAGGTTTCAATCCTGATAGAGACAAACGGACCGGGCGGGTACTACGCAGAGATCATGAAATGTTTTATGGTGGGGAAAAAGCCATCTCAGGAATTGCAGGACGCCCACGGCGTCGCCATGGAAGTCCAGAAGATGAACGTCGAGCGAATGGTCCCGGGGGCGGACCCCAAGGAACTTTGGGATATGACGAATGATTTTCTGAAGAAGAAGGGATACGCTCAAAACCTGCGGCTTTACGCCCACGGCCAGGGTCTGAGCCTTGTCGAAAGACCGGTACTCCGTTACAACGAGCCGTGGAAGCTCAGGCCGGGAATGAACATCGCCGTCCACCCCAGGGCGGTGACCAAGACAGTCTGGGCTTCGGTCTGCGAGAACTGGGTTATCGGGGAGAAAGACGCCGGACCCTGTCTCCACAAATCTCCCCAGGAGATTATCGTTCTTGAATAAACGTTAAATAAGAGGGATCGATAGTCCAGGTCCCACAACAAAGAAGGAGGTTCGAAGCTATGGGTACAAGGCTTAAGGACAGAGTGGCGATTGTTACAGGTGGCGGAAAGGGCATAGGAAAAGCGATTTCCAAAGCCTTCATTGCTGAAGGGGCAATAGTGGTCATAGGGGCTACGACCGTCTCGAATCTGGAGGAAGCGGTGAAGGAATTCGAGGCTCTGGGCGGACGTGCCATGTCGATACAGACCGATATTACGGATGAGCATCAGGTCGCACGTCTTGTATCGGAGACCGTAAAGGCCTTCGGCCAAGTCGATATCCTCGTCAATAACAGCGGCGTTGCAGGCCCCACCTGTAATGTCATGGATATGAAACTTGAAGATTGGAACCAGGTTTTCGCCGTAGATATGACGGGAAGTATGCTTTGCGCGAGAGAGGTATTGAAGTACATGGTGCCCCGTAAGACAGGCAACATAATCAACATAGGCGCCGAAGGCGGCAGGACAGGCGACGGAAGATCCGGCTACGCCATGAGGTCACCATACGCCTGCGCGAAGATGGGCGTGATCGGCCTCACGTCGGCGCTGGCGCAGGAGGTCGGAAAATATAAGATCCGCGTCAACTGCATCAGCGCGGCCGCGGTACGCGGGGAACGCTTCAACAAGGTAATCGAAGGCAGGGCCAAAGCCCAAGGCATCAGCTTCGATGAGGCGATGAAGAAGGCCATGTCAAATTATTCGCTGGAAAGGCCCGCCGAAGAATACGAGCTGGCAAACTGCGCGGTATTCCTCGCCTCTGATGAGTCGAGCGCGGTCACGGGTCAAATCCTCATTGCCCACTGCGGGCAGCACATATAGCGGCTGCAAAACAGCTCATTTCGAGGGAGGCAAAAATGATACAGGTGAGCAAGAACGTCTATGTAGAGACTGGCATGACGGCATGCAATGTCGGTTTTGTCACCACGAAGGCAGGGGTTGTGATGATCGATACGCCAATGCGGCCGACGGACGCCATCAAATGGCGTGATGAAGCTGCCGGGAAAGGAAAAATAGAATATATCATCAATACTGAAGAGCACGCGGATCACTGGCAGACCAGTTATTTCTTCCCCGGTGTGCTCATCACGTCCCAGGAAACGAGAGATAAACTCTCAAAGGCGGCGAGGGAAAGAGTTATGGATTCGGTTAAGCGCATAGATCCCGATGCGTTGCCGCTGATGGAAAAATATCAGGTGAGGCTCGCCGATGCGACCTTTACCGACAAAATGAATCTATATGTGGGCGAGCACACGTTCCAGCTTTTCAGTCTGCCTGGCCATTCATCCGGCGGCATAGGCGTGTATATACCTCAGGAGCGCGTGGTCTTCGCCACCGATATCGTTTTTCACAAGAAGAAATCGTGGCTACAGGAAGCCGATCCTGCAGCGTGGTTGGCATCACTCAAGAAAATTGGCGGGCTTGATGTGGATGTGATAGTCCCGGGCCACGGTGATCTCTGTAAAAAAGAGTACCTGGAAGAGGAGGCGGGCATAATACGCCAGTGGGAGGAGCTGGTGCGATCGGCTATCAAACAGGGATTGAGTGTGGAAGAAGCCGCGGCAAAAATTGTCTCGCCGGATCCCCACCCCAAGCAACAGGGTACGCCTATGACAGAGGCGGAATTGCACAAGGCAATGATAAGCAGGCTCTACACCCTTTATTCGTAGAATGCCAGTTTTTATCGAGACGAATGCCGGGCGAGCGAAGGGTTGGACCCGTGGACTATAATGATGAGGGCTTAAAGGAGGCGGAAGGCCATTCGGGAGGTGTCGCGCTACCGCAAGATCGATTATCTTGTGCTACAGAGGCCTGAAGGATAAGCATGGCATCGTCTACCGGTGACCGGTTTTAAGGCACCTTGACAGTTCCCTGTGACGGTTTTTCCCCCTGCCGCCGGCGAAATGACGACGATCAGTTGATGTAGTGGCGACCTGCCTACCGATCAGTTCCCGCCTGCCTGGTGGCGCGTTCGTCGTGCCATCGAGTGAGTGGATGAGTTCAAGATCCGTGAGCCCGTTACCGGCTTATACAAGAAAGATTACGCGGTCGATGTCAAACATATGAAGCAGGACAACGACGCCGACCTCCTCGGCATTGCGCTTTTACTTCAGACATGGAAGAAGAGGTTCTTCCAGGATGCGTCGGCGAAGATTCCCTCCCCGCGGTCACACGGATCTTCCGGAAAGTCAGTCAAAAGAAAGAGGAGAACCCGGGAAGGCTGCAGGGCCTGAGGCTGGGATGAAAGGCGCGAATATGGCGTAAATTACAAGCATTCCAGATGTTTTTCTGTACGAGAAAAGTCTTGACTCAGGTAAGCTACTATGCAACTAATGCGCTATGCGCAAAGGAGCGACTAGAGTGAGTGACCGAGGCAATGTAGTGAAAAAGACTAGATCATCCGACGAACCCAGTATCAGTTTCAAACCACTTATAATCAGAAGGGCTTTTGAAGAAATTTCTGGTGAGATCAAGCGCATGATCTTTTCGGGAGCGCTCAAACGAGGAGACAAACTGCCCTCCGAGATCGCGCTGGCAGGGCAGTTCGGTGTCAGCCGCCCAACTGTGAGGGAAGCGCTCCGACGCCTTGAAGTCTCGGGCTTCATCCGCATGCAAAAGGGCACATCAGGCGGTCCCGTGGTCGTCGATACCATTCTTAATTCCATTGGCAATCTCTTTCTGGATGCCTTCCAGGTAAAACAAATTAGGCCAGACGAACTGACGAAGGCGCGGCTCAGCATCGAGAAGGTGGTGCTGAAGGAGGTGTTCGAAGCAGGCAACCGTGAGGGCATCGTACGTATCAGGGCGGCCGTGACAATGACCCAAAGAAAGTTGGAGGAGGGCACTCTACGCTTCGAAGACATGCACCTCTTTCACAAACGCTTGGCCGAGGCCACTAACAATACCATATTCGGGATCGTGGTCGAAGCCCTGCTGATGACGATTACTGCGCACTTTCACAGTGGCTTGAACGACAAGATAGGACAGACACTCAGGGCTGCACTTGTCAAGACCCACGAGGGGATTATCGACGCCATTGAGCAGGGAGATGAGTCTCGCGCCCTTATAGAACTGGAGAAGGATATCCTCCAAATCGACGCTGTTTACAGAAAGCGCATTAAGAGGTCTTAGCCAGGCGCTATCGGGAAGAGGTACGAATTTGGGCGACAAGATAGTCATGCCCGGACCAGCCAGGTTCTGGATCTGCGAAGACGTGCGGCGGCGCGGTTACGGTCTTAATGGCGAAGAGTTAATGGACAGGGTGAAATAGCAGCGAGATAACGCACAGGAGTCCGGCGTCGTTAAATATCTTCTCAGATCACAGGACCTGATTCTCAAGGTAATCTTTTCACCTAGCCCGAACAAATCATTGTTCAATCAGCAGAAAACAGAAAAGGAGACTTGCTCAAGCGAGCTTATGCGTCGAGCGACATTTGTCAGGATCCCAGCACCTTTTCCCTTCAGGAAGTGAACTGGATGCCCCGAAGATCGCCCCTATACGTTGAAGAGCCGCTTAGCATTTTCACCGAATATGTTCCTCTTATGCTGCTCAGGTAAATCCACTGCAGCAATATCGCTAACATAGCGCTTGTAATCTGACGTCCGTGCCATCTCGAACGGGAAATCTGATCCAAAGCAGATTCTTTCCGGCTTTAACACAACTAAGGCCTGCTTTAAGGCAGGCAACCAGCCTCCTGCCCCGGCGGTATTGAAATAAATCTGGTCGAGGAGCTTATCAAAGCCCTCCTTCAACCCACCCTCAAGAAACTCGTCGTACGTTTTGGGCATACCTATGGGCTCCTTCGAACGTGCTGAGTTTGGAGGAGTGTAAAAGGACATAATCCTTCCCAGAAGAAAAGGTGCACCGCCCCCGTAATGGGAGAAGAGAAAGCGGAGGTCGGGGAATTCCGGAAGGACCCCACAGAGCACTTCTACCAGCGATTTAACAATGTCGTATTCCCTGGAGACGCTGCCACTCATGAAGTATTTGGTTCCACCCCAGATTGGCGTCTTCACGGTTGGATGGACGACAACCGGGACGCGTAGTTCACTGGCTTTCTTGAAGAAAGGCCTCATCTTCTCGTCATCGATGGTCACACCTTGCTGCTGCGAAGTTGTGACCGCTACCGCCTTCATTCCCAGCTCATTTACTGCCCGGTCCAGTTCGTCCATCGCCGGCTGGCCGTCCAGGGGTGGAACGTGCGCAAGGGGAATGAATTTCCCCGGGCAGGAAGCCGCCTCCCTGGCAAGCTCGTCATTGATGATCTTACAGACTTCAAGGCTCGCCACTGTCCAAGTTGCCTGTCCTACAAGGGCCATATCGACTCCGCACTCCTCCATCTGCTTGATGCAGGTTTCGAGGCTAAAGAATTTACTGTACGTCGAGTCGAGCTTATCGATAATGGTGCTGAACTTCAGATCTCCGTAGGGCCCCGGGCCCGGCAGGTGTCTTGCCTTCTCAGCTGCTTCCCAGGGGACATGATGAAATTCCGTATCGATAACAGTGTGTGTCTTCTGCATCCCTCGTTCCTCCACTTCTATATTTCAACTAACTGACCCCTACTCCATCCACGTCGGGAGCCTTCCATCGCTTATTTGATCTGGATTCCTCTATTCCCAATAAATTTTAGATTCTAACATGGCTTATTCTGAGAATTTGTTTTCGGCTTTATCCGGTAGTTCGTTTAGTTCTTAAACTTGCGCCCGAGTCCCAGAAGCGCCAGTAGACTTCAGCCGAGAGAAAAGGACGGGCTCTGAGTCGGGCACTCATGAGATGGCTTCAAATTCGGCTTGGTAAAGTTCTCATCAGGTCTCGGCCAATTTTTGGACGATCATCCGATGCCTAATTGGCCGACACTTTCAGCCAGCCTCTTGACCGCCCCCCTGGATCGCAATTCTTTGATCTCTTCAGGCGATCCTATGAAGATGGCTCTGGCCTGACAGGCGGCCTCACAGGCAGCCTTTTTCCCTTCTTGGAGTCGATCCATGCAGAGGTCGCACAATGCCAGCTTCCCGTTTTCATCAAAGCTCGGCGCACCAAAGGGGCAGGCCCAGAGGCAGGCCTTGCATCCGATGCAGTGGCTCTTGTCCACCAGAGTGATGCGCGTTTGGGGATCCTTGTAAATTGCGGAAGAAGGGCAGACCTTCAGGCAGGCTGCATCTTCACAGTGCATGCACGCAATGCCGACAAAAGTTTGGATGACCTTATCGTTCCTTGTCTCAGGGCCGAAAGGATAGACCTGGATCAAGTTCAAACCTCTCGGCTCGGCAATCACCGATTCGACCAAATGCGGGGCTGACCTGTGTTTCACCTTGCAGGCGACAATACATGCCTTGCAGTTGACGCACAGATCCATATCACGAAAAACGGACTTCCGTGTCATCCTTTTCCTCCACTTTATAGATCTTGCACAAGAGGGCTCTCAAGCTCGTGGAACCGGCAGGACCATCGTACGGTCCCTCGTCCGAGGTGAGAATGTTGGCGTTGCTGGTAAGAAGCTTCTCAGCTCCTTGTTTCTCCCAGTAGCAAAAGGAGGCTTGAACGATCACCAAGCGAGGATCCATCCCTGCAAAGAGATTTGCCTTCTGCCTGATCCTGCCTCTCGGCGATTCGATCCAGACCCAGTCTCCTTCCTTGATACCATGCTTCTGTGCAGTCTCGGGATGTATCTGTACCCGAGGATAGTGTCCCAATTCCCTCAGCCAAGGAAGGTTGGAATACTGTGTATGAAAATAAAAAGGGATTCTTCCGCCCGTGCTCAGGATCAGCGGATACTCTTTAGCCAACTCAGGCGTGGAATAATAGCTTTCGTTCGGCTCCATGTAAGCAGGCAGCGGATCATATCCAAGTTTTTCGTGAACCGTCGAATAGAGTTCCACCTTTTTTGTGGGCGTAGGAAAGCCGCCACCTTTGACCCAGAAGTCTGTCTTGTATTTGTAGTATTTCTGATCTTTTCCCTGCGTCGCAAGACAACCGATTTTTGAGAACTCCTTCCACGTCACATCCGCCTTCTTCAGCTGGTAATCGAACATCCCTTCAAGTGTCTCCCAGGGCCAGAACTGGGGAGCGATCCTCCTTCCGATCTCATAATAGATCCGAGCAGTCGTCCAGGCCTCTCCCGGAGGATTCACCACTCTGTTGACAGCGCCGACATAAAAACCCGCGTGCTCGTCCCAGATGTCCTCCTCTTCCAACCAGTGAGCCACCGGAAGAACGACGTCCGCAATCTCAGCCAGAGACGACATGAACTGCTCGGCGATGGAGATGAATTCCAGATTCAGCAGGGCTTCTCGCGTTCTTGGCGTGTTGGCGATGCTGAATAACAGGTTACCCCCATGGTCGTGCAGCATTTTCATATCGCACTGCCCTTCCCAGAGTTGTTTGATGGCGGTCTGAGTATGGCAGCGGCCGAAATCCATGCACTTATGCTTGTCCAACCCGATGCCTTTAGCCAGAGTTTCCGGAGAGACATTCCACTCAAGCTCAGTACCGAATGCGGCAATCGGTCCTGTGGGCGGCGCCATCCAGCTCATCATGCTGCCCGGCCTTTCAACATTTCCCGTGATAGCCATAAGACACATGATGGCGCGGGCGGTTCCGGTGCTGTTATTAGTGGCATCCAGCGCCTCTCCCGTCTGAATAACTCCCGGCGTATCAAGCGCGAACATACGGGCCGCACGAATGATCTTTTCTTCGGGAATCCAGGTGATCTCGGAAGCCCTCGCAGGAGTATATTCCTGAACCCGCTCTCTCAATTGGTTAAAGCCATGAGTCCAGTTTGAGACAAATTCTTTGTCGTACAGGCTTTCGTTGATGATTACATGCAGCATGCCGAGCGCCAGCGCCGCATCCGTTCCGGGCCTGATCTGCAGCCATAGATTGGCTCGATTTGCGATTGCGGTGGCCCTTGGGTCAACCAGAATCAGGTTCTTGGCGTGTTTGAGGGCTTCGTGAAACCAGACGGATTGCTCTCCATCGGCGTTCGAGTACTCCAACTGCTTCCCCCACGAAATATGAGTCTTAGGGTACTCTCCTCCCCAGCCGTGATAGTCGCAGTAAAGACGGTAGACACCGAAGGTAGCTTCGAAGGCTTTTAGCCGTGGGAAGTAACAGGTGTGACTGGAGCCAATGCCGCGGTTCGCCGATCCGATAGAGTTGCCCAGACGAGCCGTGTAGCGATTGTATCCCCTTCCCGTTCCCTGGGTGTTGCAGATCGCGTTGGGGCCGTACTTCTCGATCAGTTCCTTCATCTTCCCCGTAACCAGTCCCAAGGCTTCATCCCAGCTGACCCTCTGCCACTTTCCCTCGCCCCGTAAACCCGCTCTCTTGAGTGGGTATCTCAGACGGTCCGGGTGATTGATGTGCTGGATGCTTCCAAGGCCTTTGGCACACATGGTCCCTTTTGTCAGGGAATCCGGGTCTCCTTCAATATAGGTGATCGCCCCGTCCTCGACAGTCACCAGGCAGCCACACCCTCCGTGGCACGACTTGCAGGTTGTCTTCACAATCCTTTTCTCGCTCATCTCGCTCCCTTGTCAATTCGACGATCAAAACTCTTCGAGCCGGAGAATTCCTTTCCATTTCCATCCCGGGTCCCTTGATGGCCCGGCCGGAACTTCATCTTATCGGTCCTGTCAG